>NZ_JAKMTQ010000011.1:0-57965 GCF_025773245.1 Campylobacter sp. CNRCH_2007_0968H
CTTCCATAAATATGTGCTTTATAATCTTGATTTAAAATTTTATTATTTTTTAAATTAGTAATGGTATGATACAAATAATCATAATGTATATGAGCATTATTGGTATCTAATTTACTTGATTGAATTTTGAAATTTTCTAAAACTTCTTTCAAAAAAGGTAAATCATCTTCCATAAAAGTAGTAGTTGCACTATATTTGTCCACATCAGAAACTCTTTGGCAAAAACAATGATAAAATACATTTACAGCTACTACATCAAATTTTTTAGCTATAAAATTTCTATAACTTTCTAGAAAATGTATATTTGCATTTGCTCCAAATCCACCTATGATAAAAACAATAGCTTCCATTTGCTTACTATCATCATAAGTGATTCTATATTCTAATTTACTTTCTCTTTTTATATTTAATTCTACATCATTGCAAGAGTCTATAAAATAAGTTTCATTTTTAAGCATATTAAGCCTTTTAGAAATTTTGATTAATTATATCATCAAAATTTCTAAATAAATAAAAATTATCCAAAAGCTCCATTTAAATAAGCTTTTGTTTTTTCTTCTTTAGGATTTTCAAAAAATTCCTTGCTCTCTCCAAATTCTACAAGTTCGCCTAGATGAAAAAATGCAGTATAATCAGCTACGCGCTTACCTTGTTGCATGTTATGCGTTACCATGATCATAGAAAGATTATGACTTAATTCTTTAATAAGCTCTTCTATAACGCTTGAAGATATAGGATCAAGTGCAGAAGTTGGTTCATCTAAAAGTAATAATTTTGGCTTTATGGCCAAAGCTCTTGCTATACAAAGGCGTTGTTGCTGACCACCTGAAAGTGCTAGAGCATTTTGTTTTAGTTTATCCTTTACCTCCTCAAAAAGCCCTACTTTTTTAAGACAATCTTCCACCAAAGCATCTTCTTCATCTTTGTTTTTGATCATCCCATGGAGTTTTGGAGCATAAGAAATATTATCATAAATGCTTTTTACAAAAACATTAGGTTGTTGAAATACCATTCCAACTTTTTTTCTAAGCACGACTAAATCTTGATTTTTAACATCTTTTCCATCAATCTCAACAAGACCATCGATTTTTGCTATTTTGTCATTCATCCTATTAAAACAACGCAAAAATGTGGATTTTCCACAGCCTGAAGCACCTATTAAAGCTGTGATTTTATTTTTTTGAATTTCCATATTAATATCAAATAAAGCTTGTTTTTTACCATAAAATAAATTTAGATTTGTTGTTTTTGCTATCATTTTAATTTTCCTTGAAAATATCTTCTTAAAAGTATTGCTGCTAAATTTAAAATCACCAAAAGAGATAAAAGCACTATAATTCCTGCTGCTGTTCTTTCTAAAAATGCACGCTCTGGCATAGCTGACCATGAAAAAATTTGAGCAGGTAAAACACTTGTTGGCGCAAAAACACTATTTGCCACATCAGGTATAAAAGCTATCATACCTATAATCATCAAAGGTGCGGTTTCGCCAATAGCTTGAGCTAAAGTTAAAATAGAACCTGTTAAAATCATAGGCATTGCCAAAGGTAACATAATGCCTTTTATCATTTGAATTTTAGTCATGCCTAAAGCATATGCTGCATTTTTCATATTAATATCCACACTTTTTAAGGCAGCTTTAGTTGAAACAATAATAATAGGTAAGCTCATAATAGCCAAAGTTAATCCTCCAACTAAAGCACTAGAACGAGGCATCCCAAAAAGATTAATAAACACCCCAAGTCCTAAAAGTCCAAATAAAATACTAGGAATACTTGCAAGGTTATTAATACACACTTCTATAAAATGCGTAAATACATTTTGCGGAGCAAATTCTTCTAAATAAATAGCTGCTCCAACTCCTATTGGGATACTTACAACCATACATACTATCATCACAAGTAAAGTTCCAACCACAGAAGCAAAGATTCCTGAATTTTCAGGTGATTTAGAATCTCCATTAAGGAAAAAATTTGTATTAAAACTTAGTTTGATTTCTTGCTTTTGAACTAATTCATCAACTAAAGTTTTTTGTTCATCGCTTAGTTTATTGTAATTTTTTTTCATATATTGATCAACTTCAGAATTTGCTAAAAGCCAAGATTTTTCTTTGATTTGACCCGTTCTTATTTTCCTTTGTTCAGCACGCGATAAAAGCTCATATGAAGGGCTATTTCTATCAGCCTGGGCATAAATGTAAGTTTGCTTAAAAGCTCCTATCCCAAGATACCCTACGCTTGATAAAAAAATACAAAGAAAAATAAGGTTTATATAAAGCCCCATTTTACAGAATCTTTTGAAATTTTTTGAAGCTTTTTTTCTTTGTTTAAAAAGTTTTTTCATAAATTTTTCCTTTTATGGAAGCGATTTATCAAATAAACGCTAAAAATATTAATGATTAATGTAATAATAAAAAGCACAAGCCCTAAAGAAAATGCACTTAAAGCTAAAGAACTATCAAAAGCTTGATCACCGCTTAATGCTTCTACTATTTTTACAGTCACTGTTGTCATATCTTCTAAAAAATTCATTGTTAAATTTGGACGCAATGAAGCAGCCATAACAACAATCATCGTTTCACCTAAAGCTCTTGAAAGTCCTAAAAGACAAGCTGCAACTATACCTGGCATTGCTTCTGGTAAAATTACTGCAAAAACGACTTCTTTTTTAGTCATACCTAAAGCATAAGCTCCATTTATCCTTTTTAAACTTACAGCTTCAATGCAATCTTGTGAGAGTGAAGCCACTATAGGAACTATCATAATACCCATGATAAAACCTGCACCTAGGGCACTTTGAAAACTAGCTTCTATACCAAAAAGAGAAAAAAACCACACTATAAAAGGAGCTACAACTATGGCTGCGAAAAATCCAAAAACTACAGTAGGAATTCCTGCTATGATTTCTAAAATAGGTTTTAAATAGTTTTTAGATTTTTTACCTGCAAATACTCCAAGATAAATAGCACACATTACACCTAAAGGTAAGGCTGTTAGCATTGCTATTAATGAAATATAAAAAGTTCCCCAAAATAAACTCAAAGCACCAAAAACCCCATGCTTGCTACTTCCATCAGCACCTACAAATGCAGCATCTGCTGCCCACTGACTTGAGAATAAAAAAGTAAATACGCTTTCTTTTTGAAAAAATTTTAATGCCTCTATTAAAATAGTTAGCATAATAGCAAAGCTTACTACTACGCTAACAAAAGCACAAAGAAAAAGCGTTAATTTTATTATTTTTTCTTTTATCAATTTTTCATCCTAAAAATTAAAAAACTTTCCCTGCTTTAACAAGCTCATCAGTTAATAAACCTTTTTCTTCTATATGTTTTTGGGTTTGTTTTAAAGTTTTTTCATCCAAAGGAACTAATCCTATTTTTTCTAATTCTGCTCCGCTTTTAGCTAAATCATCACTCATATAAATTTTTGCAAATTCAAATACTTCTGGATTTTTCTTAGCATTCATATATATAAACAAAGAACGAGCTAGTTTATATTTTCCTTCGGAAATATTTTTCTCATCAGCTTTTACACCATCAATATCAACTGCATTAATCTTATCATCATTGCTAGCTAAAAATCCGTATCCAAAAAGCCCAAAAGCTTCTTTATCAACAGAAAGTTTTGAAACAATTAAATTATCGTTTTCTCCACTTGGTATAAATGCTCCATCTTGGCGTATAGTTTTATATGCACCTTTATATTCAGGAATTTTTTTAGAAATATCTACCATTACAAGTTCTTCTATACTATCTCTTGTTCCTGAACTTGATGGAGGGCCATAGATTGTAATTTTTCTATTTGGTAGATTTTTATTGATTTGTTGCCAATTTGTATAAGGATTTGGGACTAATTTTCCATCTTGTGGAATTTCTTTGGCCAAAGCTAAAAATAACTCATGTAAGCTTATATTTAATGGAGCATTGATTTTATTTTGAGCTAAAACTATGCCATCATAACCTATCATAATCCCGACTATATCACTCACACCTGATTTTTTACAAGTTTCAAATTCACTTGGCTTGATTGCTCTTGAAGCATTAGAAATATCAGTAATTCCCTCGCAAAACACTTTAAAACCACCGCCTGTGCCAAGACTTTCAACTATAGGTGTTTTTGTATTTTTTATAGAAGCATACTCTTCAGCAACAAAAGAAGTAAAAGGATAGACAGTAGATGAACCTGCTATTTTTAATTCTGCTGCGTTTAAACTAACAAAGGTAGCCACACTTAAAGCCAAAAGTTTTTTCATTTTTTCTCCTTGTTTTAAAAAAGTAATGAAAATTTAAAAAAACTTGGAAACATTTTGGATACATGTATTTTTTGATATAATTTTATATGCTAAATGTTATTTTGATAGAAGATGATAAAGATTTAAATGAGTTAATTAGTTTAAGACTTAGTCAAGAAAATATAAAAATTTATAATTATTTTGATTTTTTTGACTTAGAAACCTTTCTAGATACAAATGAAATAGACTTAATCATCATGGATAGAAATTTACCAAGTGGCGATAGTGTAGAGATGATAAAACAATTAAGAAAAAAAGGTTATATGGAGCCTGTGATTTTTCTTAGTGCAAAGACTTTACAAAAAGATATTTTAGAAGGTTTTGAGCAAGGCTGTGATGATTATATATGCAAACCTTTTGATTTTAATGAACTTTTATTTAGAATCAAAGCCGTAACTAAAAGAAATAAAACTCCAAAAGAACAAATTTCTTATCAAGATTTTACTTTATATATAGAAGAAAGGAAATTAATTTATCAAACAAATACATTTGAAAATTTATCAACCCTAGATGTAGAATTACTCAAGTGTTTTTTTAATCACAAAAATCAACTTCTAAGCCGTCAATTTTTAAGTGAGCAGGTATGGAAAAATGACACAACAAGCGATAAGACAATCAATACGGCTATTTTAAGATTAAAACAAAAAATTCCACAAATTAAAGAAAATATCATTTCAGTGCGCTCGGTGGGTTATAAATTGTGTTAAAAATCAGAAATTTTTTTGCTTTATTTTTTATATGTTTTTGTATATTTTTTATAGGATTGTTTTATTTTGTTAATGTGCAATATATAAACAACACTATAAAAAGCACTTATGAGCAAAAATTAAAAACTTTGAATGATACATTAAAATTTAGCATTATAAAAACACTCAATACAAACAATATTCAAGAATTTTCTCAACAAACAAGAGCAGATTTTATCATCAAAAAAGATGGAAAAACCATCTCATCTTTAGATGATTTTGATTTCTTTAAAAATCAATTTAACGCAGATTTTACACATGAATTTTTTAATAATAAAGAAATTTATTATAAAGCTTATCAATATGAAGGATATAAATACATCATCATTGTTTATCCAAAAATAAACGCAAAAATACAAGATTTTTGGATAAAAAATATTTTGATTTTTTTACTTTTTTTAGCAGTATTAACTGCAATATATATTTTTATATTTAACTTTTTTAAAAAATACTTTCAAGAATTACTTTTGTTTATTAAAAATATAAAGAGTCAATCAGAATTTCATTTTACAAAGAACTTTTTTTATGATTTAAATTCTTTAAATTTAAGATTATTAAAAATAAAAAAGTTATTTTATGAGAAAGAATTACAAAATAAAAAACAAGCCAAAAAAATTAAAATGAAAAACACTCAACTTTCAAATTTAATCAGCGCTATTTCACATGAGTTAAAAAATCCTTTAAGTGTTATAAATTTAAGTTTGCAATCTTTAGAAAAAGAACATAATGATGAAACTATGAGAAAATTTATGCTTGAAAAAATTCACAAGCAAAGCGTAAAAATCAACCAACTAACACACAAACTAAATTTTGTTTTTAATTTAAATATCACATCTTTAAATGAAGAAAATTTTGATTTATATGCTTTAAGTAAAAATATTGTTGAAAATTTTAATGAAGGCAGGATTAAAATTCAAGGAGAGCAAACTTTCATAAAAGCAGATTCTTTTCTCATTGAGCAAGTTATTATTAATCTCATTAGCAATGCACTAAAATATAGTCAAAAAGATATTTTTATTGAAGTTAAAAACCAAGAATTTACTATACAAGATCAAGGCATAGGCATAGAGGAAAAATATTTAAAACTAATCACAAAAAAATTTTATAAAATCAATACTAGCCAAAACAATTCTTTTGGACTAGGATTGTTTTTAGTTAAAAAAATACTCACTTTACACAAAAGTTCTTTAAAAATTCAATCTAACCCACAAAAAGGCAGTGTTTTTTCTTTTAGTATAAAAAATACAAAATAATTTTTTTATTATTAATATCTTTTTAATAAAACTATATTAATATAATAAAGCAATAACACTTAAAGGAGAGAAAATGCTTTCAAAAGAAGTAGTAGCTTTATTAAATGAGCAAATTAATAAAGAAATGTATGCAGCAAATTTGTATTTGAGTATGAGTTCATGGTGCTATGAGCATAGTTTTGATGGTGCAGGGGCATTTTTGTTCGAGCATGCAAGAGAAGAAAGTGATCATGCTAGAAAACTCATCACTTATTTGAATGAAACTGATTCTAAAGTAGAATTAAAAGAAGTTAAAAAACCTGATAGTGATTTTAAATCATTGCTTGATGTATTTGAAAAAACTTTTGAGCATGAGCAAAGTATCACTGCTTCTATTAATAATCTTGTAGATTTTATGCTTTCAAGTAAAGATTATTCTACTTTTAATTTTCTACAATGGTATGTAAGCGAACAACACGAAGAGGAAGCGCTTTTTAGAGGTATAGTAGATAAAATCAAACTCATAAGCGATAATGGCAATGGCTTATACATGGTAGATCAATACATCAAAAGTCTGACTAATAAATAATTTTTAGCTTCCATAAATTTGGAAGCTAAATATCTTTTAATTTAAAAGAATTCTTGCAAAATAAAAGTAAATTTGCTAAAATACTTTTTATTTAAAAGGATTTTTATGCAAATGAATGAAATTACTGATAAATTAAAATTTATACTCCAAAAAGAAGGAATAAAAAACGCCAAAGATTCTGATGTAGCTAAGATGCTAAATATCAATCCTGATACCTTTTATAGTATGAAATTTAGAAATTCCATACCTTATAAACAAATACTTCATTTTTTAAATGAGAGAAATATTAATATCAATGCGTTTTTTTATGAAGATTCCCTTGAG
The DNA here is from genome assembly GCF_025773245.1 of Campylobacter sp. CNRCH_2007_0968H. Taxonomy (NCBI): domain Bacteria; kingdom Pseudomonadati; phylum Campylobacterota; class Epsilonproteobacteria; order Campylobacterales; family Campylobacteraceae; genus Campylobacter; species Campylobacter sp. CNRCH_2007_0968H. The sequence continues at coordinate 7,185 of NZ_JAKMTQ010000011.1, forward strand.
AGTAATACTCTAACGCATGATCTAAACTATAATGTTTTAAAATATTATGATGTTAATGCTTCTATGGGAGGTGGAGCTTTAAATGATAATGTAAGTTTTTCAGAAGTGATTATAGATGAAAAGCTAAGTGATTTTTTTGACTCTAAAGATTGTGATATCATCCCATGTATAGGCGATAGCATGGAGCCTGAAATCAAAGATGATTCTTTGTGTTTAGTAGATAAAAGCAAAAGCTTTAAAGAAGGTGGAGTTTTTGCAGTAAATACCAGAGATGGTTTATTTATCAAACAAATTTTTAAAAGCAATAAAGGCGGAGTTTATTTACACTCTTTTAACCTAAGTTATGCGGATGTTCATTATCAAAATGGAGACTTTTTAATTGTAGGTAAGGTAGTAGGGACTATTAGTAGAATTTAATATTTAGCAAATAACTTCTTTTTCTATATGATAATTTTTATTATTTAAATTAATAAAAAGTTAATAAATTATATTTTTAAGTTAATTTTTATTAAAAAATAGTCAAAATTATGTTTTAAAAGTTAATAGATAATAAATAAGAGTGTTTTTATCTTTTAACAAAACTACATGAAAGGGAAGTTATGAAACATAAACTAGCTAAAGTCGCCACTTATGCTTGTTTAGCATTGGGCATTAGTTTGACTACACAAGCTTTTGCTTCTTCAGAGCCTAGAACCCTTGATGGTTATGTGGCTCAAGAAGATGCATTTTTTGATTATCTTTATAAAAATCACCCTATTTTTAAATATGAAAAAGAAGGGCGTTTGGTGGGTAAATTTACCCATAGTGATAGAACTGAAAATTGGGTTGTAAATCAAAATGGAGCTAAATTTGCTGCCGAGCATGATTTAAAACAAGCTTCTATTACTTATCGCTTGCCTTATGAATCTTTTTTGGATTTTCCAAACAAATTTGTGGGTCCAAAAAAATGTGGCGAATGCCATCCTGCTCAATATGCTTCTTGGGAGCGCTCTCGTCATGCAAAAACCGTGCGTTTTCCACATGAAATGGAAGAAGTTGGTGGAGCTGAAGGTTTGAAAAAACCTATGTATAATTCTCAAGCTACTATTTTACCCGATGGAATTTATCCAAATGATGTTTATGCTCTCATTGGAACGCCAAGAACAAAATATGGTTTTATAGATAGATGGCTTGTGCGTGGAACTTACCATGTTGAAGATGGAAATTTGAGTGATTTAAGTGGTAAATTAACCGCTGGAGGTAATCAATTTTCAAGACTTTGGAGTGAGTTTTTAACCCCTGAAATGGCACAAAAAATAGCTGCATTTGCACCTGGTTTTCCTACTAAAATGGAAGATTTTGGAGGAAATGGCTCTCAAGTATGGGGAACAAACTCTTATGCTGCAACCTATAAAGAAAAAGCGGTTTTCCAACCTGCTACTGCGTATTGTGAAACCTGTCATACTTTTAAATTTGACTTTAAAAGCAAGGAAGAATTTTACAAAGCACTGGGTAATCCAAAAGAACTTCAAAAACATACCATCTCAAAAGGCATTACTTGCGAGGAATGCCATGGGGCTGGAGCACATCTTTATGGAGCAAGAGGTGCGGGTATGCCATCAAATTGTGAAAGATGTCATCAAAGATTTTCATACAATGAAACCGATGCTAAAATCAATCCTAGAAAACCTTTCAATGCGTATTTTAAATCAAGTTGTCCTGCGTGTGGAACAGAAGGTGCTCAAATGTATTCTTCAGCACACTACGATAAGGGTATGAGATGTAATACTTGTCATGATCCGCATGAAGTAACTTTTAATGATTGGAAAAGCGGTTATACTAAAACAAAACTTAAAAAAACTTGCAAAGATTGTCATGAAACTCAAGCAAGCTTTTTCAAAAAAGGTGGAATTCACGCAAAAGATAACTGTACAGCTTGTCACATGCCAAATATGATGAGTTGTGAAAACTTTGGAGCAGTTCAAAACCCTGATAAAGGTGGATTTGATAATGTTAGAGCTTCACATATTTGGAATATCAAAGTAGATAAAACCGCAAAAACACTTAATCCACCAGAAGGTAAAGAAAGATCGCCTAAAGTTGGTGGTTGGACCATAGCTAGAGATGATGAAGGTAGATTCTTCCTTGATTTAATGTGGAGTTGTGGTAGAACTAGTTTTAGTGATATTAACCTAATGGGTCCTGGTGCAAGTGGTTGTCATAGTCCTGTACAATCAACCTTACCTGAAAAACTTCACTTTAGCAATCAAGAAATGATTTATGATAAAGTAATGCAGTGGCAAAACCCTGTTAAAGAAGGATATGAGAAAATTAGAAAAGGTATAGCAAATATTGATAAAACTTTTGCTGAAAAAAATAAACTTTCAATAGAGCAAAAATCAAAAGTATTAAGCCTAACAAATCAAGCTCAAGCCATAGCTGATAGACTAGAAAAAGATGGTTCTTGGGGTGTTCATGGACCTGCTTATTCTAAGAAAATCATAGAAGAAGCTTTAATTTATATCCAAGAAGCACAAAATATCCTAAATGGTAAATAAAAACAAAGGAAGAATGAAAAATTCTTCCTTAAAATAAGGAGCTAGTCTTGAAAAATTTAATTACTCGACTTTTTATTGTGCTTTTTACTCTTTTTATGCCATCAGGATTTATTTTTGCTGAGGCTAATGGAGAAATAGGCTCAATAGAAGGTGTAAAAAGCATTAGCTTAGCACAAGCTCAAGAAATGCTAGATCAAAACAATACTTATTTTTTTGATGTCAATTCAGAGCAAGATAGACAAGCTAATGGCTATATACCTAATTCCATATCAACCTATGTGGAAAATTGGCAAAATTTACTACCTAATGATAAAAATGCAAATTTAGTATTTTATGGTTTAAATCGTTTTAGATTTGAAGCTTCTCAAGCTGCTGCAGTTGCTATAGAACTTGGCTATAAAAACTCTGTTGTAATGCTTGATGGTATAGAATCATGGGTAACTTCAGGTAGAAAAGTTGAAAAAATAGACACAGTTAAATGGGAAAAAGCTAAAGAAATTATCGAGTTTAAAGATACTATTCACTCAAGATTTAAATTTAGCAATACCCCATCTTGTCGTGATTGTCATGCTCAAAAAGGTAAAGGCATTAGAGCTGATATTGCAGCAAGTAAAAACTTAATCAATCAAAAATGTGCAACTTGCCATGAAAAAGCAAGCAATGCTTTAGCAAAAAGCGCTCATGGAGTAGAAAAGTTCTTACCTGCTCAAGATATGCAAAAGAAAAAAGAAAAACCATCTTGTGCGACTTGTCACTCTATTCATATTACCCCAAAACATTCAGGAATTTATTCACAAAAACAATTAGTCGATCAAAAATGTGCACAATGCCATAAACAAAAAAGTGCAACTTTTCATATGACTTTCCATGGTAAAGGCATGATATTAAGTACACCGGGTGAAACTCCAAGTGTTGCTACTTGTTCTGATTGTCATGGCAAACACAATATTTTAAAATCAAGTGAAAGAAGCTCAACCCTCTCGCCAATTAACCGTGTTCAAACTTGCAAATCATGCCACCCAAATGCAAATGAAAATTTCGCAAATTGGATGGCACATGCTGATCATAGTGATGGTGAAAAATATCCTGGATTACATGGTGCTTATATATTCATGACTATTTTGGTCATTTCTGTATTTGTTTTCTTTGGAGCCCATACTATACTTTGGTGCTTGCGTTTAATTGCTATGCGTATAAAATATCCTAAAGAATGGAAAGAAGCAAGAAAAGCAGCACATGAAGATAAAGTAAGAGTAAGAAGATTTAGCACTTTTCATAGAATTCAGCATTTTTTTATGGCAGTTAGCTTTTTGGGTCTTGCATTCTCAGGCTTACCGCAAAAATTCTATGATTCAGCATGGGCTAAACCTATGATTGATTTAATGGGTGGAGATATCATTAACGCTGCAACCATACATCATATTTCAGCCATAGTAATGTTTGCAGTATTTTTCTCTCACATTGGAGAAATCATCATCGTAAATTGGAAACGCCGTGATGTAGCAAGGGATCCAATAACTGGCAAAATAAGCTTTATGAAAGTTTTAAAAGCTACTTTTGGACCTGATTCTTTAATGCCAAATTGGCAAGATTTTAAAGATATGAAAGATCATTTTAAATGGTTCTTTGGTTTTGGACCAAGACCGCAATTTGACCGCTGGACTTATTGGGAAAAATTTGACTATCTAGCAGTATTTTGGGGTATGTTTATCATTGGTATTTCAGGGCTTATTTTATGGTTTCCTGCTTTCTTTGGTAAATTTTTACCAGGTGAAGCAATCAACTTAGCAACCCTACTTCACTCTGATGAAGCTTTACTTGCTACAGGATTTATTTTTGCAATTCACTTCTTTAATACGCATTTTAGAGCAGATCGCTTCCCTATGGATATGGTGATTTTTTCAGGAAGTATTAGCGAAGAAGAGATTAAACAAGAAAGAAATGTATGGTATAAACGCTTAAAAGAAAGTGGAAAATTAAGCACTTTATATGAAAATAAAAGTAACTTCAAAGCATATCAATGGCTAGCTAAACTTGCAGGATTTGCAATGCTAATCACTGGTTTGGTATTTTTATTTTTAATGCTTTATACTTTCTTTAACACTATCTTATAACCTTATTCGCTATAATAGCGAATAAGGACTTTTTCTAATTTTTTCAAGGATTTTAAATGTTTAAAACAATACTCTCACTTAGTTTTTTAAGTATTTTTTTTATAGCTTGTTCTAATGAAGAAAAACTTGATTCTAATTTAATCTCAAGCGGTACACAATTTTCTAAAGAAAATTTACAAAAAGCAAATGATTTAGATAAAAAATCTTATGAAGAAATAGCTCATTTATTTAAAGATAATGCAAATATAAAAAGTGATGATAAAAACATTTTAATCATTTTCAGCGCAAATCACTGCCTTTATTGTGATAAATTAAAAGAAGAAATTAAAAATGATAAAAAAATACAAGAACTTATAAAAGACAAATACAGCTCATATTATATAAATATAAGCTATAAAAAAATTCATACATTTTATAAAAACCATAAAAGTGACTTAAGTACAGCTGAACTTTCTAGTATTTATGATATAGTAGCCACCCCTACTATTGTAATTTTAAACAAAAATAGCCAAACTTTGCTAAATTATCCTGGTTTTATTAGCGCAAAAAGACTAAGCGCTACAATGGAGTTTTTAAATCAAAAAGAAAATCAAAATTTAGACGAAGCAACCATAGCACAAAAACTCATACATTTTTATAAAGAAAATAATATTTAAAGGTTAAAAATGCAGTATTTTTTTTCTTTTGCAATGAGTTTTTTGCTAATGAGCATATATGCCATAGCTTGTGCTGTGGCAACCTTTATAGAAAATGATTTTGGTATTAGTGCAGCTAAAGCTTTAATTTATAATAATGCTTGGTTTGATATGTTGCATTTATTACTAGGTTTAAATTTAATCGGAGTGATATTTTGTAACAAGCTTTTTCAAAAGAAAAAATACTCTATCTTGCTTTTACATTTATCTTTTATAGTGATTTTAATCGGTGCCGGACTTACTAGATATTTTGGCTTAGAAGGTGGAATGCATATAAGAGAAAATCAAAGCTCGAGTACCATAGTTACTAGAGAAGAATTTATAAAAATTACTGATTTTGATACTAATGCCAGTTTTGAATTTCCTATTAGCTTTACCCCGCTAACTCAAAAGCATTTTAAAAAAACTATTGACTTAAATGGCGAAAAATTAATCATAAGCTCTATCAAATACACTCCACAAAAAGACTCTATCACACCTGCTAGCTTAAAATTAAATATTAATTATCAAAAAGCAAATACACAAATAATCTTAAATCCAAATTTTACAAACAAACAAGCAGTGCATTTTAACTTACAGGGAAAAAATTTTACTATCAATTGGGGACCAAGAGAAATTAAGCTTCCTTTTGCATTACACTTAAAAGATTTTATACTAGAGCGTTATTTAGGCTCTATGAGTCCATCTTCTTATACTTCAAAAATTCAAATCATAGATAAGCAAAATAATATTAATCTAGATTATGATATTTTTATGAATAATGTTCTTGATTATGGTGGATATAGATTTTTTCAAAGCTCTTATGATCAAGATGAGCAAGGCACTATACTTTCAGTTAATAAAGATCCTGGTAAAATCCCTACTTATATAGGTTATACTTTATTGATTTTGGGATTTTTATGGGTTTTATTTGATAAAAACTCAAGATTTCATCGTTTAAGCATTTATTTAAAAAAAGGTCAAAGTTTTGTATTGTTTATTTTGCTTTTTGCAAATTTACAAACTCCACTTTTTGCACAAGAAGATAAAAATGAAATTTTAAATTTAATCTCGAATTTGCAAAAAAATTCCTATGAACATTCTTTAAATTTTGCAAGATTACTTGTGCAAGATCATAATGGTAGAATCAAGCCTTTAGATACTTTGGCAATGGAGTTTGTTTATAAAATCACTCAAAAAGAAAAATTTTTAAATCTTCACTATGATCAAATTTTTCTAGCAATGATGATTTATCCTAAAGAATTTAGAAAAATCAAAATGATAGCTACAAAAACAAGCAAGCTAAGAGAATTAATAGGCACAGATATAAATGAAAAATACATAGCATTTGATGATGTGTTTGATAATGAGGTATATAAACTTAGTAATTATGTTGAGGAAGCTAACCGCAAAAAGCCCTCACTAAGAACTAACTTCGATAAAGATTTACTAGCCTTAGATGAAAAAATAAATCATGCATATTATATTTATAGCGGTCAAGCTTTAACTATTTTTCCTGATATTAATGAACAAAGTTTAAAGTGGTATTCTCCGGTGCAAATTTTACCTTTTGCAAAAGAAGATGTAGAGCGTTTACAAATGCTTTTAGTTAGCTATTTTTTACAAGTTCGCAATGGTGTTGAAAATAATCAATGGCAAGATGCGAATGAAATTTTACAATCTTTAAAAGATTTTCAAAATCACTATGGAAGCAGTGTTTTACCACCAAAAGAAAGATTAGATCTTGAAATACTGCTTAATCATTACAATATCTTTGATAATCTAACTTTTGTTTATATTAGCTTTGCGTTAGTGTTTTTCTTTTTAAGTTTTTATACTATATTAAAAAATATTTCTTTATCTGCCTTTGTATATAGATTTTTTTACATCATTTTAAGTATATGTGTAATCATACATGCACTAGCTTTAAGCATTCGTTGGTATGTAGGTGGGCATGCTCCTTGGAGTAATGCTTATGAAAGCATGATTTACATAGCTTTTGCTTGTGCGATAAGTGCTGTGATATTTTTTAAAAAATCACTCTTAGCTTTATGTGGTGCGAGTTTTTTAGCAGGCATTTCGCTTTTTGTAGCTCATCTTGGCTTTATGGATCCTCAAATTGGAAATTTAGTACCTGTTTTAAAATCATATTGGCTTAATATTCATGTTTCTATTATAACAGCAAGTTATGGATTTTTAGCACTTTGTTTTATTATAGGGATTTTGAGTTTAATTCTTTTTGCTTTAAGGGGTAAAAATAAAAATATAGATTTAAACATCATTAAATTACACTGCGTTAATGAAATGTCTATGATAATAGGACTTGCAATGCTTACAATAGGAAATTTTTTAGGCGGAGTTTGGGCCAATGAAAGCTGGGGAAGATATTGGGGTTGGGATCCAAAAGAAACTTGGGCTTTGATTTCTATTGTAGTTTATACTATAGTATTGCACTTAAGATTTATTTTTAAAACTTATTTTATTTTTGTTTTTGCAAGTGCTAGTGTTTTAGCCTTTTATAGCATATTAATGACTTATTTTGGAGTGAATTTTTATCTTTCTGGGCTTCATTCTTATGCAAATGGTGATGCTTTTCCTATACCAACTTTTGTGTATGTTTTGATTGTACTTAATTTTATTTTAATTATTAGCGCAGGAAGAAAACGGGATTTAAATACGCCTAGTTTTTAAACTAGGCTTTGCTTTTTTCTATTTCTTGAAGTGCATGGATGAGATCTTTTAAATTTTCATATGGAATGTGAACTTTCCAATCTATTCCATTTTCTTTTTTCAAAGCCACACCTATACTTAAGACATCATTACTTCCTATACCATAAGGATTAGAAAGATTACAAAGGCTTATTTCTCCACTTTTACTGCCATGTAATTCTATAGTTTTAAATATTTTTTTACTCATGTTTATCCCTAAAAGCTGTGATAATTTTTGCTTGAAATTTCAACCAATCTTTTTGAAGCATAATAGGAAAACCACCATAAACCCTAGCACCTTCTAAATTTTTAGTGACCCCACCTCTTGCTGCTATGGTAGCAAAATCTCCTATTTCTAAATGTCCGCTTGTAGCGCTTTGTCCACCCATGGTGACATTTTTACCCAAAATACTTGAGCCTGAAATTCCACTTTGAGCTACTATAAGACAATTCTCCCCTACTTCACAATTATGCCCTACTTGAACAAGATTATCAATCTTTGTACCTTGCTTTATGATAGTGCTTTCAAAAACCGCTCTATCAATAGTCGTGCAAGCTCCAACTTCTACAAAATCTTCTAAAATAACATTCCCATTGTGATAAATCTTATAATGCTCGCCATTTTTTGTATGCGCATAGCCAAAACCATCACTACCTATAACACAATTTGCCAGTAAATGACATTTTTTACCTATTTTAGTGTCATTATAAATCACAACATTTGGATGGATTGTAGTATATTCACCTATACTTACATTATCGCCTATATAAGCTCCTGCCATTATCACTACATGATCAGCTATTTGGACATTTTCTCCAATATAAACATTTGGCATAATCTTGGCACTTTTAGCGATTTTAGAATTTTTCTTTTCACTAGAAATTAAAGGTTTAGCAAAAAGCTTACTTAAAAGCGCAAAAGATAAATGTGGATTATCAACAACTAATTTAACACAATCTTTTGAAACTAAATTTTCAAATTCTTTTGAGACTAATATAGCCCCAGCTCCACTACTTGTAATTTTTTTAGAGTTTTTTTCTCCATCGCAATAACTAAGTTCAGTAAAACTTGCATTATTTAATGAATTTAAAGCTGTAATTTCTATATCATCTCCGCAATATTCTATGCCTAAAAATTTAGCAATTTCACTAATTTTCATTTTACCTCCATTAAAATAGAACCACTTCTAACTACACTAATAGGATTATACTTTTTCATAGTTTTTAAAAAGTTATCGATATTTTTTGCATCATCACTTGCCATTACTATAATAAACTCATCATCACTATAAGTCACACTGCCATTATAAGCTTTTAATATGGCATCTAAACCTGCAAAATTTTCATTTAAAGCAATCTTTACCAAAGCTGTTTCTTTTTCTATAAAATCACTAGAATCAATTACCTTATAAGTAGGTATGAGTTTATGAAGTTGTTTTATGATTTGCTCAAAAACTTTTTCATCGCCTAAAGTAACGATATTTATCCTTGAGAATTCTTTATCATCAAGTGGAGCAACCGTAAGAGATTCTATATTATAACCGCGTCCTGAAAAAAGCCCGACAACGCGTGATAATACCCCATGCTCATTTAATACAATGACAGAAATTACTCTTCTTTTCATTTTTTATCCTTGTTTTTATAGCTAGGTAAAATCATATTATAAATAGCTCCGCCCGCAGGAACCATAGGTAATACATCTTCATAACGATCTATAGCTACATTTAAAACACAAGTTTTTTTAGATTCTAAGGCTGCTTTAAAAGTTTTTTGAAATTCTTCTTTATTAAAAACATTATAACCCTCACAATGAAAACCTTTAGCAATAGTAACAAAATCAGGTTGACTTGTTAGATCTGTATTAGAAAATCTTTCTTTATAAAACATACTTTGCCATTGTCTTACCATACCTAAAAAAGAATTATTTAAAATGATATTAATCACTTTAATTCCATAAGCACTTGCTGTCATTAGCTCTTGTATATTCATTAAAAAAGAACCATCGCCTACAAAATTTATTACAACTTCTTCATCTACAGCTAATTTAGCCCCAAGTGCGGCCGGTAAAGAATACCCCATAGTTCCTTGCCCACCGCTTGTTGCAAGTTGTCTAGCATAATTAAAAGGATAAAATTGCGCTACCCACATTTGATGTTGCCCCACATCAGTAATTATCCTTGCATCAGGAGCTAATCTAGCACATTCTTCTATAACCCATTGAGGTTTTAAAACTTCATCGCTATCTTCATAGATTAAAGGATATAATTGTTGATAGTTTTGTAAAGTTTTAAACCATTCTTGGTATTTTGTGTTGTCAAAACTTTCTTTTTTTAATTCTTCTAAGGTATCTAAAATAACACTTTTAATATCCCCAACTATAGGAAAATGCGCTTCGATGATTTTAGAAATAGAGCTTGGATCTATATCAATATGAACGATTTTTGCACCCTTAGCAAACTCACTTGTTTTACCAGTAATCCTATCATCAAACCTAGCACCCACAGCAATGAGCAAATCACACTCACTTAAAGCGATATTTGCACAATAACTTCCATGCATACCTGCCATTTTTAAATTAAGCTCATCATCACTTCTTAAAATCCCTAGAGCCATCAAAGTTTCAACTGCAGGAATTTGGCAAAAATGAATCAAATCTCTTAATTCGTCACTAGCATTAGAAGCTATACAACCTCCACCTAGGTAAAATAAAGGTTTTTGGGCATTTTTAATCAAACTTACTAATTTTTTAATTTGCTTGATATTTCCTTTATAGGTTGGCTTGTAAGTTTTCATAGAAATTTCTTTAGGATAATGCCATACACCCATAGCAGCAGTAACATCTTTAGGTATATCAATATGCACAGGCCCTTTTCTACCTGTTGTAGCAATATAAAAAGCTTCTTTTAAAATTTTAGGTAATTCTTCGATATTTTTTACTAAATAATTATGCTTTACACAAGGTCTTGAAATACCTATAGCATCGATTTCTTGAAAAGCATCTGTTCCTATTAAAGAATTTGCAACTTGAGCTGAAATTAAAACCAAAGGTATAGAATCACTATAAGCAGTAGCTAAACCTGTAACTGTATTAGTAAAACCAGGTCCACTTGTAACTACTGCCACACCAACTTTACCACTCATTCTAGCATAAGCATCAGCACTATGTAAGGCCGCTTGCTCGTGTCTGACTAAAATGTGTTTAAAATGAGTTTGCTTATAAATTTCATCATAAATATTTAAAGCCGCACCACCAGGATAACCAAAAACTACTTTAACATTTTCTTCTTTTAATGCTTCACAAATCATTTGCGAGCCATTTAGCTCTTTCATTATTTTACCTTTTTGCTTAAAATGGAAAATATTATAACGATAATTTAATAAATATTATTTCACAAGAAAGAGTTTCTTGCAAATCAAGAAACTACTTGTGCTTTTTTAGCGTATTCTATACCTAAATCAAAAGCTTTTGCATTTGCCTCTTTAGTTTTTGCAGGTACCATATCAAGCATAGTTTGTTTTAATGCATCAATATCAATACATTTACTCATATAAGCAGCTATAGCTAAAGCAACGACTGATTGAGTAGCTACATTCCCTACTTCTTCTTTAGCTATAGTAATAATAGGAATTTCAAAAATTTTCCATCTTGCATAATCTTCTTTACTTGGATGAACTAAATTTGGCTCTATAACTATAACACCACCATCACAAACACCATCTTTGAAACTATGATAACCTTTATCAGCAGTTGAAAGCATAAAACTAACTTCACCTTCTACTGCATAAGGAAAAAAGATTTCATTTTCATCAATGATAATATCAACCTTAGTTGGCCCACCTCTAACTTGAGAAGTATAAGTAGAAGCTTTAAAAGCATTACGCCCTTCTTTAATGGCGGCTTTAGCTAGAATTTCACCTGCAGTGATAACCCCTTGTCCACCTTCACCACAAAATCTTAATTGATATTTCATTTTAATACTCCCAAATCAACCATTCTTTTTTCTTTCAAGGCTCTTCTAACTTCCTCATAAGCTTCACAATATTCTGTTTTACTTTCATCTTGGTGTAAAATTCCTGTAGGGAATTTATCCGCTCTTTGTTCATAGTCTAATTGTTCAAATTTAGACTTTTCAATACAACGATTTTTAATCCAATCAAGCATGCTTACAGCTTCGCCCATTTTGTTTTTTCTACCTAGATTAATATGGCAGTTTGAAAATACATCTACAAAACTATAACCTTTGTGAGATAAAGCTTTAAAAATGATATTTTCAAGCTTATTTGCCTCTATAACATTTGTTCTTGCTACAAAAGAAGCCCCAGCGGCTTTAGTAAGCTCACAAGCATCAAAATTTGGGTCTATATTACCTGCTTGAGCTGTAACAGTGTAAAAGCCTTGTGGGGTAGTTGGTGAAGTTTGTGAATTTGTAAGACCATAAATAAAATTATTGATTAAAATATGAGTTAAATCTATATTTCTTCTACATCCATGGATGGTATGATTTCCACCAATTGCTAAAGTATCGCCATCTCCACTTACTACGATTACATGTTTTTTAGGGTTTGCCAGTTTAATCCCTGTTGCATAAGCAATAGCTCGACCATGAGTCGTATGGACTGTATTGCAATTTACATAAGAACTCATTCTACCACTACAACCTATACCAGAAACTAAGCAAACATCATCCATATTCCAGCCAAGTTTTTGAATAGCTCTAATAATAGCTTTTAAAACAACACCATCCCCACAACCCCAGCACCATTGTGTTGGAAGTTTATCTACTCTTAAATATTCATCATAATTAAAAGCCATTTTACATATTCTCCTTTACTTTAGCAATAATTTCACTTGGGGTTATAGGGCGACCATTTGCACGGTGCAAGCTAATAAAATCATCTCTTTTACTTACTCTTTGAATTTCTTCTAAATATTGCCCCATATTAAGCTCACTTACCATAACTTTTTCAAATTTAGATACTACTTGAGCTATTTTTTTCTCAGCAACTGGATAAAGGGTAATAGGTCTAAAAAGCCCTACTTTTAAACCCTCTTCTCTAAGTCTTAAAATAGCTTCTTTAGCAGATCTTGCAACGCTACCATAGGCGATGATTAAAAACTGCGCATCATCACACATAAACTCTTCATAAGTACAAATTTCATCGGTATTATTTTTAATCTTACCAAATAATCTTTTGATATTTTTATCTACTATTGCTCCATCTTCTGTTGGAAAGCCTATGTCTCCATGATGAAGTCCTGTGATATGATAACGATAACCTTCAAAGAAAGGATTTAATGTGGCAGCTTCATTTTCACCTGCTGCATAAGGTTTGTAATCTTTTTTATCGCCCGTAAATTTTTTGCGGTTGATAATTTCTAATTCTTCTAAATCAGGTAATTTTGCCTTACCATTCATGTGTCCTATGGTTTCATCTAAAAGCAAAAATACTGGAGTCATGTATTTTTCAGCTAAATTAAAAGCTCTAATAGTTTCAGTGTAAGCTTCCTCTAATGAAGCAGGAGCTAAAGCTATACTTGCATAATCTCCATGTGTTGGAGCTTTTGCTTGAAATAAATCACCTTGCGCAACCCTTGTTGGAAGACCGGTTGAAGGACCACCTCTCATAACATTTACAATTACTAGTGGAATTTCAGCTATAAAACCCAAACCAATTTGTTCAGCTTTTAAAGAAATTCCCGGCCCGCTGCTTGCTGTCATGGATTTTACTCCACTCATAGAAGCACCTAAGGCCACGCTAATACCCGAAATTTCATCTTCCATCTGTATAAAAGTACCATCATTTTTTGGCAACATATGGCTTAGTTCATGTGCTATTTCAGAACTTGGGGTAATTGGATAACCACCAAAAAATTTACAGCCACAATCAATCGCAGCTTTGGCTACTAAAACATTACCTGTTGATATAACTTCTCTCATTTTATTTTCCTATGCATTTAGTTTTTTGTATTTATTTTCTTTGACAGCTTGTGCTCTTTCTTTAGCTTCTGGCGTAAGCTTTGCAAATTTAAATTCATCTCTTTTGGCAACAAAAATCGCAAAATCAGGACAGTGACTTTCACATTCACTACAGCCTATACAAGAATCAGGATGAACCACTTCTATCATCTGTCCTAAAACTGCACTGATTTCATCTCTCATTGCTAAAACTCCGGCTGGACAATAGCTAACACAGATATTACAAGCCTTACATCTTGCTTCATCAACCCAAACTGGTGTATTCTCTGGAGCAATCATTAATATTCCTTTCTAGTTTTTTGTAATTTTCTAATGATTTTTTATTAAAAATTATTTTTAAAACAAACTTTTTATTATAGCGAATTTATAGCATGATTAAATATTATTTAAAAGATAAAATAAAACTAATAAGATTTTATAACACAAAGTAACATTAGGAGTAAAAAACTCCTAAAAAATTATTTATAATTATACTGAATAAAAGAATTTTCTAATGCAATTTGTTCTTGATTGTCTAATTTTAATTCTAAAGTTTCAAGCACCCCATCAAGACTAATCCTTGCCATAACTCCAAAAGCTTTTTTTCTTATGCTATATTCTCCATCTAAAATCACACATACTGGTAAAAATTCTCCACTTTTTAAAGCCTCTATCATTCTCACGCAAGCACTAGCAGGAGCTAAATAGGCTGAAGTTTTTAAATATTTTATAATTTTAGCACCACCGGTTTTAACCTCTTGTTCAATTTGAACAATATCTTGCTTATTTAAGACTTCACTTAAAGCTTTATTTTGCACTTTACTTTGAGATTTTACCAAAACCATACTATCATTGTGAAAACCTATAAGCTTAGTATCTATATAAGAAGTTTTTATATCTAATTTTTTGCTCACTTCGTATTTAAATCTAGCATTATCTAAAACACCTGCCATAGCAATGATTTTTTTTAATGAAAATAATTTACTTTCATAAAGAGCGTTGAGTAAAAAATCTACAGGATTGCTTACTATGATAAACAAAGGATCGTTGTTAAATTTTTTAATATTTTTTGCACACTCAAGCATAATTTTAGAATTAATAGCAAAAAGCTCATCTCTACTTTGACCTTCTTTTCTAGCTACACCTGCACTAAAAATAACCACTTGAGAATCTTTTGAGTATGTATAATCATCCGTACAAGTTATTTTAATATCAAAATTAAAAGCAGCTATGCTTTGACTTAGTTCTAATTCTCTAGCAAAAAGCAAGTCTTTATTAATATCAATCAATATAATCTCATCTATTAATTCTCTTAAAATTAAAGCATAAGCAATGCTTGCACCGACATTTCCTGCTCCTATGATGGTAATTTTCATCTTAGCTCCTTTGTGGTATTATTTAACTAAATTTGTCGGTAATTCAAAAATATTTTTTATCAAATGATAAGGAAGTTGCAAACTTTGTGCGATAAGTTGAGTTTTAAACTCGGGATTATCAATTGTTCCACCTAGTTTAATTTGTGTGCTAATTTGCCTGTCTTTGCCTAATATAATTTGATTGATAATTGGAACTTTAGAAATAACCGAACTAGCTGATTTTAGCGTTCTAAGCTCTAATAAACCATCCACTTGACTACTTCTTAAATTGATTTTAGCTTGACCTAAAATATCTGCACTATCACCATTAAAATTTAGCGCATCTATTTCAAAAAGATCTTTTTTGCGATTAAAACTTATACCAGCATTTTCTACACTAAAACCTTTTTCATTAAAAGTTGGGGCTTTAAATAAAATCAAACTAGGTATTGTATCAATAAAACTTAAGAGTTGCTGATGAAATTTTAAATCTTTTAAATAAGTATCTTTAAATAAAAATTTGCCTTTAAAAAAATCAGTACTATTACCATCTACATAAAGATTAAACTCGCCTTTTTCAAAAACATTTTGACGCATAAAAGTATTCAGAAAATCATCATCCATTTTTAAAGCTCTAATTTGCATTTGATTTTCTTTAAGCAAAAGCTCAAATTTAGACTCATTTCTATTAGCCCAAGCTTTTATATAGTCTTTTTTGATTTTAGCATTAAATTGATCAAAATCTAAAGTTTTGTTAAAATCTTTTAAGATCAAATCTATATTTTTAGCACTGATATTGTAATTTGAATTTTCAAGATTATCTAGTGTATTTTCTGTATCTTGTTCTGAAAATAATAAATTAACATTATTTAAAGTAATGTTAATATCATCATTGTCTTTTTGTGCAAAAACACTACCACTTGCGCTAGTTAAATTAAAATCTTCTCCCTTTATTTTTATACTAAAACTATCATACTCATAAGGATTATTATCCTTATAGAGTAAAAATGATTCAAAAGTGGTATTATTTATATCTACATCAAAATCTTTAAAATTTAAAGTGTCTAATGACAACTCTCCATCATGCACATTATTTTTTTGCATTAATTTAGAATAAGTCTTATACTTTGCAAGCTTAGCAACATAAACAGACATACCTTGATCAAAATTTAGAGTCGTAGTAAGCTCTTTATTATATAAACTGATATTTTTATCATAGTTAAGATCTAAATCAAGAAATTTATTTTCCATTTTTAAGCTATCTTGTGGTAATTTTAAATTTGTTATAAAGGTCTTAAAATCACCTTTTTTTTGCTTTAAATCAATACTTGCATTAAAATCACCGCTGATTAATTCACTTTGTACGCTTGCATTTTTAATCTCTAATTTATCTTTTTGTAAATCAATATTTGCTTGTATGATTTTAAAGTCACTTATATTTATATTAGAATTTACAATATCAAAATTTCCTTTATATGAAATTCTTTCAGGATGTTCAAAAGGAATTTTCAAAACTAAATCAGTCTTTGTAATACCATTGTTTTGTAAAAATGGTAATTTTATATCATACAAACGCAAAATTTTATTCACTCTATAATCAGCTCTAGCATTGTCACTTTTTATGCGTATATAAATTCCTGCTTTTTCATTTAGCATATTGTCTATATAAATTTGACTTTGATTGAGATTGTAATTGTTAAAATATAATTTATCATAGATAAATTCTAGTTTTTGTTTATTAAATTCAAGCCTTACAAAAGGACTAATGATAGGATCTATACCTTTATCTAAAACCACCTTCAAGTTATTTACATAACCTTTAGCACTAATATCATTCAAATAATATCTATGTTTTCCAAAATCTGCAAAGCCATTTAATTTCTCTATAAAATAAAAATCAGCCTTTACCTTACCGCCCACCCAAAGAGCAAGATTAGAAGGCAAATGCACTCCATTTTCCACTAAAATATCAAAAATTTTTGAAATATTATTTGAGCTTATATTTTCTAATTCATAAGCAATCTCTTCTCTTTTAAGTGAGAATTTGACATCACTTTTTAAAAAATCACTATCAATTTCTCCTTTAAAAGTATAAAATTTTGTCTTAGGATTGATAAGTAAAGAGCCAACTACACTAAGGTTATGATCTTTTAAAAGAAAATTATCAATATTAGCTTGTATATTTTTATCACTAATTTTTAAATTGACTTTTACTAAAAGATTTTTACTGTTTACAAAAAATAGATTATTTTTATAAATTAATTCCACGGGATAGTTATTAACAAAAATTTCATCTATATTGATTTCTTGAAAAAACCAATAAATATATTTTACATCTTTGATAAGCTGTACAGCTTTACTCGCACTAGTTTCATTTTGAGTGTTTTGATTTTGAGAATTTACTATAACTTTTTTTGCATTTAAAATGAGTTTTTTATCTAATTTAATATATAATTTCTCCAAATTAATAGAAGAAATTTCTAATTTTTCTATGTAAATTCCATTTTTGAGGTAAATAAACAAAACAATGAAAAGTATCATAGGTAATGCTAAAAATTTAAGAATTTTTTTAATATGTTGTGATTTGATTTTAATTTTTCTTTTATCCATTTTTTACTATCTACTTTTACCTATAAAAACAAACTCTGTAGTTTTTATACCACAAGGTTCTGTTAGTAAGATTATAACGCAATTAGATAAAAATAACTATAAAATGAGCAATATTGATAAATATACTTTATATTTTTTAGGCCATCCACAATCTGGCTGGATAAATATAGGTACAAAAGAACTAAATAGAGCTGAATTTTTACATAAGCTTACCGTCGCTAAGGCAGCACTTGAAACTATTACTTTAATTCCTGGGGAAACGACTGAAATTTTCTTTGAAGAATTAGCACCAAAGTTAAATTTAAATGCCAAAACCTTAATGCAAGAATTTTACAAACAAAGCCCTTTTAAAGAAGGTATGCTTTTTCCCGAAACTTATAAAATTCCAAAAGGCATTACAGAAGAGCTTTTAGTAAAATATCTTTTGGCTTACTCTGCAAGTGAATTTAAAAAACTTTCTTATAAAATTTTTAGAGAATACAATGAAAAAAAATGGCATGAATATATCATCATTGCTTCCATTATACAAAAAGAAGCAGCAAGTAATGAAGAAATGCCTATAGTTTCATCTGTGATTAGAAATCGCTTAAGAAAAGGCATGAAGCTTCAAATGGATGGGACATTAAATTATGGAAAATACTCTCATGAAAAAATCACTCCACAAAGAATAAGATCAGATAATAGTTCTTACAATACTTATAAATTTAATGGCATACCAAAAGAAGCTGTATGTAATGTTTCATTTGAAGCTATTAAGGCGGCTATTTTTCCTGCTAAAACAGAATATTTATACTTTGTAAGAGATAAAAAAACCAATAAGCATATTTTTACCTCTACTTTAAAAGATCATAATAAGGCAATAAGAAATTGATTATAAAATTTCTCTTTGGCCTTTTGCATCAGGTTCGCTTAAAACACCTGTTTGTGAAAGTTGTTCTATAATATTTGCTGCGCGGTTATAGCCTATTTTTAAGCGTCTTTGCAAATAAGAAATACTAGTTTTTCTATCTTCTAAGATTACAGCCTTTGCTTCTTCATAAAGTTCATCTAAATCTCCATCATCAAATTCACTTCTTTTATAAGTTCCATCTTGACTATCATCTTTTAAAAAGCTCTCATCATATTCTACTACTTGTTGAGCTTTTAAAAACTCTACAATATTTTCGATTTCATTTTCACTTGCAAAAGGTGCGTGCAAACGCACTAAACCACTCATACCAGGAGGGGTAAATAAACAATCCCCGCGCCCTAACAAACTTTCAGCCCCCATAGAATCTAAAATAACCTTAGAATCTATCTTTTGCCCTACTTTATAAGAAATTCTACTTGGTAAATTTGCTTTTACAACACCAGTAACAACATCTACTGAAGGGCGTTGCGTGGCTACGATCAAGTGAATTCCACTTGCTCTTGCCATTTGTGCTAAACGACCTATATAAAACTCTACATCCTTACCTGCTGTCATCATTAAATCAGCCAACTCATCAATAATCACTACAATAAATGGTAAAATTTCTCCACCTTGTTCTTTGATCTTTTCATTGTAATTTTCTATATTTTTAGTTTTTGCTTCAGCCATCAAACGATATCTGCGTTCCATTTCAGTCACCATATTTGATAAAGCATTTACCGCCTTTTTAGGATCAGTAATTACCGGTGTAAGTAAATGTGGAATATCATTATAAATACTAAATTCAAGCATTTTAGGATCTATCATCATAAGTCTTAAGGTTTTTGGCGAATTTCTATAAAGCAAAGATAAAAGCATAGAATTTATACCCACACTTTTACCACTTCCTGTAGTTCCTGCTATTAAAAGATGAGGAAGCTTTTTAAGATCTGTGATGAAAGGATCGCCTACTATATCTTTACCTAAAGCTATAGTTAAAGGTGAGCTAGAATTTTTAAATACCTCACTTTCTAAAATTTCTCTTAAGTAAATCGTATCGATTTTTTCATTTGGAACTTCAATTCCCACTACATCTTTACCTGGAATTGGAGCTTGAATTCTTATAGTTTGAGCTTTTAAAGCCATAGCTAAATCATCTTGTAATGATAAAATTTTACTTACTTTAACATCTGCTGCTGGGCGAAATTCAAAAGTAGTTACAACAGGACCTGTGTAAGTTCTAACTACATCTCCACCTATTTTAAAGCGTCTTAATTTTTCCAATAAATCATAAATTTTTCTATCTATTTCTTCTTCATTTATCTCGCTTTTGCCTTCTTTTGGCATAGTTAAAAAATCTAAAGGTGGTAAAGAAAAATCTTTTGGTTTTTCAAAATTTCCAAAATCAAGATCTTTCAACAAGGCTTTGTTTTCACTCACTTCATTAGTGATAGAATGGTGTGTTTTATTTTCTATTACTTCTATTATAGGCTCTTGAGTAATCTCAAATGGAATTTTTTCTTCTTTAACTTCATTTTGTGCTTCTTCTACTACAAAAGGACTTTCATAGTTTCTTTTACTTCTTAGCTCTTCTATACTAATAGGCTTGGCAAAATCATCTTCACTAAAATCAAGTTCTTTTACTTCATTTTGTGGAATAAAATCTTCATCTTTAAATTCTTTTACCCCTAAAAAGCTAGTTTTATTTTGAATTTTTTTAAACTCAGCTTCTTTTTGTGCTTCTATAGCATTTAATTCTTCAATTTTTTTAAAATCCTCATTAAGCTCTTCTAAGATTTTTTCTTTTTGCAAGGCTTTATATTCTTCTAGCAATTTAGCTTTTTGTAGCATTTGCTCACGCTCTTTAAGCTCTTTGGCAAACAAAGAATTTTCTTCTATCACCTCTTCTTTGTTTTCGTTTAAATCTATATTGCGTCTTTTATAGCTTGGTTCATCTAAATTTTTACTTTTTAAAGTTTGAGTATAAATATCTTCACTTTTATTTTTGTATTTTAATAAATACTCTTCAGGGGTCATTTCATCTTCCTTTATATTTATTTGACTAGCTTTTTGAGCAAAACTTGCAATAGGTTCTGAAAGCTCATGAATATAACTTGAACCTAGCTTTTTATCCTCTTCACTAATCACAACCTCTTCTAATTCTTGATTTTTTAAATCTTCAAGATTAAATTTTTTATTCTCTTGGATTTCTTTTTTTGGTAGCTCTTTTTCCTTGATAAGTTCTTCTGTTTTATCTTTAATTAAAAGCTCTTGTTTGAGCTTTTCTTGTTCTTCTTTGGTTTCATTTTCATATTTATCGCCACCAAAAAAGCCAAAAATTTTATTTTTAATTAAAGTTTCAAGTTTTAAATAAAAATCAAAATCAAGCTCTATTTTAAATACCTCTTTGATAATTTGCGGAAAAGAAATACTAAAAGCAAAAGCTAAAAGCAAAATCACCAAGATCAAACTTCCTATTTTTCCAAAAAGTCCATCTAAGATTACAAACATAGCAGAGGCTATATAGCCTTTATCTTGCAAGAACGCTGAAGCAAAAATAAGTGAAGCAAAAATACAAGCAAAAACAGCCACACTAAATCTACGCTCTATAAGTTCAAAATTATAGTTATTTTTATACAAAAGATAATTAAACCAAAAAAAGACAAAAGGGTAAAATTTAGTCAATGATCCAAATAAAAAATAACTAAGTTTTGCCAAGGAATACCCTATAATACTTACTAAAGCTTGATCGGGTATCAAAGCACTTAAGCAAAAATAAAAAATAAAAATATTAGAAATAACAAAAATAGCTTCTTTTTTTATAATATATCCTTTATAAAGAAAAAAGCTATTATATCAAAAAATTATAAGTAGTTTAATAAACTAATTTGAGAAATTTTAGAAGTAGCCGAAAGCATAGCTTGATAAGATACCATAGTTTGCATAAACTGCATATAAGTTTGCCCATAATCAGCATCAGTTACACCGCTTTTAATAGAAGCTACATTGATATTTAAAAAAGTCATTCTTTTATTTGTCTCTTCTATATTATTAGTGTAAGCTCCTATGGTTGTTTGCATTTTTCTAACATGATCTTGCAAATGATCTATTCTTTCTAAAGCCCCTTGTAAACCTGTATTTCTAGGATCACTTCCTTCTGAATCAGCCCTCATACTGCCATTTAAAACAGCATCTATCATCTCATCTAAGTCTTTAATCAAATCCACATTTGGATCATCAATAGTTAAAGAATTGTTTGCACTAAATACAAAACCTGATCCATCGCGTATTTCTCCTGCTGGAGGAAAACCGCTATTTGAATTTGAATCTTTAATAGTAAGACCTATATTAGTGTTACTTGAAAATTTATCAGTAATACTTATACGACCTTTATAGTCCATACTAACTTCAACAAAACCTTTAGAATCATTTATATTTTGTTGAATGGTTTGAAAATCTCCATTGTTGATAGTACCATTTGCATTTGCATTTATAGTTGCTGTGGGAACATTATCACTTGCAAACATACCGATAATATCATTTAACTGGCCATAAGTAATATCTTCAGGTCTTGTTTGCATACCCACTGCATTACCTGTATTTTCATTATATTGAGAGTGAGTAATAGGAAAACTTATAGTTTGACCCGGATTATTTGGATCAGGATAACTTACAGTAGAATTTTCTAAATCAATAGTTACATTATATTTTTGACCACTTCTAGAAGTGATTTCCATTTGGAGTTGTTGACCTTGCATGCTTCCATTGGCATTTGCTACAACTTCACTTAACTTTGTACTATCAGTAGCATATTCACTTGTACCTTTAATCACTTGAGAAACATTGCCAAAAACAGTATTTCCATCTTTTTCAAAAGGCACATCATAATTAACCCCATTAGTTTTATCACCATTGATGTTACTTTTAATAAAATCTGTTTTGTGTAAGTCTATGTTAAACTGCTTATCACCTACTGTTACTTGTATTGGACTTTGAGCATTGTTTAAATTACCATCTTTAATTGCTGCATTCATAATACGCTCTGTAACTTGAGCCATTGTAATACCTTCGGCTTTAGCAGCATCACTTAAATCTTTAATTTGAGTCGGATCTAAAAGTTGTGGAGTCATAGCAACAGCATGAAAATCTAAAGAACTACTTCCTTCTTTTAAACTCTTTATTTCTATCTGCCCGCTATCATTTAATGCTACTTTAACAACCTCATTTCCCTCTGTATTTCCATATAATCTTCCAATATTTTTTAATACATCTTCAATTTTTGCATCAGGATCTATATCTAAAGTAGCTTTAAAACTTGTTCCATCAGGTCTAACACCTTGAATATACATAGTCGAATGCGGGAAAGAGAGTTTTTCATCATAGCTATCACCAAAATGCTCATCGGGCTTAAGTTCTCCATTTTGAACATAGTTTTGGCCTATTAAATGTGAAAACTTAGATTCTCCGGTTAAAAATTCTTTTTTGTCCGGATAACGAGCATCAGTAAAAGAAACATTTGTTGAAATAATTTTATTGATATTTGAATCAGGCTTAAAAAATAAATCCCATCCAGGTATATTATAAGGAATTTGGGTGCCAGCACCACTTACTACAAAAATATTATCTTTATTCCCAGTATAATTTCCATAATTATCAAAAGGTTTATTTGCACTATTTGATCCTGCAAAGAGATATTGCCCATTGATACTAGTATTAGCAATATTTACAATAGAATCTCTTACAAGTTTGAGTTCTTTTGCTATAGCCTCTCTTGATTCTTGAGAATTACCATCACTTGCAGCTTTTGTGAGTAATGTTTTAAATTTTTCTAAAAGTTCTGTGATATTTTTCAAGGCAGTATCTGTGTTTTTTGCTAGCTCCATAGCAGATTGAGTTCCTTGAACTATTTGACCTATGTTTGCCATCTCATATTCTAATCTTGAGCCATTAATATAAACATTTGCATTTTCCCAAGAATGCTGAATAAGCTGACCTGTTTGCAATTGCAAATTATATTTATTAAGCAAAGACTGACCATCTGTGTAGTTTTGTATAGAAGTGTAGTAATTATACTGATTGCTAATTCTCATTATTTTGCTCCGCAAATAAATTTTTTAATTATTTACAAGCAAAAAAAGTTCCAAATTTTAATGATATTTAAATTTTTTATATAAAATATTTTATATTGTTTTAATTTTTTTTTTAGTATAATCCCATATTCTATTTAATTATTTTAAAACTTTCAAAAAGCCCGAGTGGTGAAACTGGTAGACGCGCCAGACTCAAAATCTGGTAAGGGCAACCTTGTGTCGGTTCGAGTCCGACCTCGGGCACCATTACTTTTCAAAGTGTTTTTTAATTTTTTTAAAAAACTCAGGGAGCGGTTTTGGTAGCGGTTTTTTTCTCAAAAATTAATTTTTAATACTCCATATTAAAATAATATAATTTATCATTATAATCTAAAAAAGAAATTGACTTTTATAAAAATATTTAAAAAAAAGAATAAAATAAAAAATACATTTTACTTTTTTTATATTCAATTTGCTAATTCATTCTCTATTTCTTTTTTTATTATAAAGAAGACAGTATAAACTAAATACATTATAATTTATTTATTTTATTCATAAGGCTTTAAAATTAGTTAAACCATTAAAACATATGAAATTTTATAATTATTAGCATTGGTAAAATAATGGTTTCTCGGCTTTTTCGGTTTTTTGCTTTTAGGATTAAGCAAATATTATTTTATATACATCTTAATCTTTTTATCAAAAATATAAAAAAATTATTTTAATTTAAAATTATTATAAAATTATATCGCTTAGTATTTTTAAGCTAGCGATTAGCTTAAGCTATGATCCTTTTTATATTTTATTAATTTATAAGGAGGTGATCATGATTGATATTAAAATAAAAATTAATCTGATTTTATCTTTTTTATTTTTCATAAAAACTAAAATTTTATTAGTTGGATCACTAGCTTAAAAATACTCTCATTTTTTTCTTAAAATATATCTTCATTTTATTAAAGTTATAAAAAAATATCCAAAAAATACAAGTTAATTTTTTCAAAAAATCTTACCTTTTTTGTTTTGATAAAAAGTTTAGTAAAATGGAAATTTTAAGCTGTATTTTAAAGCTTTCTTTTTGGAGTTTTATAGGTTAAAATTTATCAAAAAATAGCCCATTTTAAAACAATCACTACTCTGTGCTAAGCAAATATGCCGTTTTCGTTACCTTTAATGTAAAAAAGTATATATTTCGTATATTTTTCCGCAATATAAAAATAATCACTACACCATGCTAAGCAGATATGTCATTTTCGTTACCTTTAGCCTAAAAAGTATATATTTCGTATATTTTGATAAATTTTTGGTGTATTTTTTATAGATTTTTATAAAATTTGTCATTTTTGTTAAAAATAATCGTTTTCGCAATACATTACTTCGTAAGTATTAGATTATATGTTTTCGTTACCTTTAGTGTTTTTTTGAGATTTTTTTGAGATTTGCTGTGTTTTTTTAAAAAATGAAAATGTTATGATTTTGTAATTTTTGTATGATAAAATATTATAAATTTTTGTTAAAAAAGGCAAGTTATTCTGTGTTTAAAAATATATTTTTCAAAAAAACTGTATCTGCTGATAATCCTAAAGATGAGATAAAACTAGATGAAACTCCTACGCAAAACAAAAGTGATAGATTAGAAAAAATAATTCACACTTGGGTAGTAAATTGCACTAAATATTCTTTAAAAAATCCTTATGATACAAGACGCATTAACAGAAAAAATGGCTGTATCAAATTCGTCTTAAGAATCTTTAAAGAAACTAAAAATGAAGGTGCTTTAATTGGTATTAGCTCTTCACTTTATGATAAATATAAAAATCTCTATAAATCAAAACTTGCTAGAGTAAAGCAATCAAGTAAAATAAAAAGCTTACAAGAAAAATATCCTGATTTAGATATTATCAATGCTTATAAATATGCCATATTAAGCAATAAATGTGCTTTATTAAATGAAGATATTGAAGACTTTGAAAATATTATAAAGATTTTATTGCAATTAAATACCGCTAAAAACAAACAAAAACAAGCCTAAAATCAAAAATCTACTATAAAGCAATATCAACCTAGCATTAAATAATTAAAATCGATTTATGAGCTTGTTTTGTTGGGTTGTGAAAGATTGTAGATTTTGTTTAAAAACTCGTGTTTTATTTTTAAAACATGACTTACCAAGGCAAAAAACGTAAAAAACTCTAAACTGGTTCATTGTAAAAATACTCTTTTTTATTTTTTCTATAATAGCCATCTTTAATACTAGTTAATTCAAAATTATAATATTTAAATATTTTTTCAAATACGGGCAACTTCTCCTCAGAAACACTTAATAATGGTTTTGTAGTTTTGAGAATCTCAAAGCTTTTTTCAAAAAGTCTAATTCCTATTCCTTTATTTTGATAATTATCCATAACTTTCAATGTACAAAGCTTTTTTTCATCTTGCAGTTTAACGATACTTATACCTTTAATTACATTATTTTCAGAAATTGTAATTATTTGTTTAGATCTATTATTTATAGATGGAACTACATTAGTGTAATACCAAATGTCAAAATTGGGATAATATGCCTTTGCTTCTTTTAAATAGTGATAAAGCAAATAAACATCATCTTGCTTAATTTCCATAGTACAATAATGCGAAATATCCATAAATGTTAACATATTTTATTTCCTTATTTTTTAAATATCGAAATACAATAATTTAATACATGTTTGAGTATAAAAACACAGAAAATAACAACACCTGATAATATAATCATCCGACGACCATTCTCATTAAACTCAAGAAATATCGCATTTGCGAGTAGTGCCATACCTAAAATAAACGTAATAAATAGAATTCCATATAAAAAATTCTTACTGTTTATATTATATGTTTTAATAAATAATTTATAATCGCCTATATTTTCATCATCCTTGCATGTTTTTTTAAACTGATATACGATCTTTTTTTTATTATCTTTATGTCCAACTATATAATTGTTCCATTCATCATCTTCTAAAAGCCTGAATGATTTTTTCTCTACACTACTCTCAATTAATTCTGTTTTTATATCACAGATTAAAAAAGAATTAATTTCTTTAATTTTGATTTTATTACCTTCTAATACAGGTTTCTTTTTTTTATAATTACGAGCATTATTAATATGAAAACCCAGTACTCTTATAGTTCTTTTAAATGGATCAATAATTAGACTCGATGCTGGTTCCTCTACACGTAACAACTTCTTATCTATGTTTTTAATTCTAAATCTGAAATAATTTTTACACCCATCACCCGTTTGTTGTATATTTAAAGTTATTTTGTCTCTGTCAATTTTTTTAATTTTACAAAAACGTATAGTGCCCTTTGTTATTTTAAATGTATCATATCCATTTATACTGGTATTTTCATTAAAAATTAATTTTATATAATTATCATTTTGTTCGAATTTCTCATATAAGTCTTCAACACGGCTATTTAGGTTATATTCTATAGGTAAAAAGATGCTTATTTCTTTTAAATCTTTATCACCGGAAGTTAACAGTCCCAATTCAAAATAACATTCCTCATCTATATCAGAAATAAAAATATTAATATGAATAGTAACGTCAACCTCTTTTTCGCTATATATGATGATCGAATCAGTTAAAAAATTCATATTTACTCCTGGATATATTTAAAAGATTGCGGAGCGACAAAATTGTGATATTCGCTATAAGGACATATGGGATTGTCATATTTTAATATATTTTTTATCTTAATTGCATAAGCCGTTTCTTTGTTTTGAAAATATTGCATATAAAATTTTTTCTTTACACCGGAATGCTCTTGTGTTTTTTCCCAAATTTTTAAAGGATTACCTTTCAATATAGTCTCTATCTCAAATTCACCAACAATTTTTCCTATAGGCATGGTTACATAGACTTGTATATATTTGATATCTTTTTTAAAAATAGTTTTGCGATATTCAAATCTTTTTTTGCCGTCAAAGATAGCTTTAGCGAATTCTGGTTTAATCGATAATAATGCTTTCATTAACTTTTCCATAATTTAAAATAGCTCTAAATTCATCTTCATCTAAAGGATAAAAACCCATATAATTTGGTATCGTTTTTAAGATTTGCCTTATATCATTTAAGACTACTCTTTTTTTAAAAGAAATATTATAGGTCATTTTTATAATTTTAGTAAATTTCTTAGTTTCATAGATTTTACTAAGCTCAATATCGGTAAAAATATTATAAGGTTTACAATAATCAACAAACTCTTCTTTACTATTAAAACTATTGACATTTTTGTATTCTTCTACTACGCATAAAGAAGTAGCAACTGATGAGTAATTTGCGTTTGGAGCTGTTTTATCTTTTGTTCGATATATAATCAGCAAATCACCTCTTTTAAGATTTTCAACCCCATCCATTCTAGTTATATATATCTTATGAATACTGTTGGCTTCTGAGGTATCCTTTAGTATATCAAAATTCTCTGTTTTTAATATAGAATCTGAAAACATGCCCGTATGATATTCCGGATAAATAGACAAAACATATTTATTTGTATTCCTAGCGCAAATGGACGGATAATCTAGATAAATATTGTTCTTTATTTCATCGATTTTAGTTGGAATTCTTTTTATGAATATCAATTCATTATTTTTCATGCCCCATTCATAAAAGCCATATCTTTCTAACAATTTTATTAAACCTAAATGTTTTGGAAAAACAGTAACATAAACATCGTATATATTTTTAGAAATTGCAAAATCAAAGATTCTTTTAATTAAACGCTCGCCCAATTTTGTATTATGTGGATCAACCTTAAGGGTTCCAACCTTTATCCATGGTCTTGATATATCTAATTCTGGTTTTATATTTACATTATCTACGGGATATTCTTTTTTTAAATATAAAAAACATAGTAATTTATTGTTTTCATATAAAACATAAGCTTTTTCATTTCCCATAGTTTTTTTACGATACCAAGTATCAAATTCTTTATAATCTTCTCTTAATGAATTGAAGAAAACATCTCTTAATTCTATATCACCAAAAGATTTTAATACGATATTTGCCATTTAAGTTTTCACCTTCATCCTAGTCAATACAAAAAAATAATATCAAATTTTTTATTATTCTACTATTAATCATGATTTTATAACGCTTAAAAGAAATTTGCTTCATTTCCTACGGTTTTTATTTTTACTTAAAGTAATCTTAACATAACGAGATAATGGATAAAAATTTAAAGTGACTAGCATTAAAGAAGACCTTGAATTTTAAAATTCAAGGTGTAATATATTAACAAAGAAATCTAACATTTTAAAAAAGACGAAAACCAATACATTATTTTGTTTTTTCATATTTTTCTACAATTTTAACAAATATGGGGTTATTTTTATTTTCATCATCAAACATTTCTATAATATTATGGTAAGGTTCCGATATAGAATAGTAATCTTTTTCATCTTCTTTTAAAATATTTTCATCAATTAAAAATTTTAAAATTTCACCTTGCTTTAAATTGCTAATAGAATCTTTCGATTTTTTAGTTGAACCTAATCCCGTGTAAAAATGAGATAAAAAATTATATAGCTTATCTCTAACGGTTATCTCCTTTTGGCTATTTAAGCTTAGGCGTGATTTTATTTCATTATCCATGTCACATCCATTTTCAAAAAAACATTTTAGAAAATCTTTATTTGTTGTATTATAGACTACATTTTTAAAAGATGTATTTTCAAAATAAGTATTTTCATCAAAAGTGCAGTTTAAAAAATATTCATAGTTTTCAAAGATGCAATTTTTGATTTTTTTTCCTCTAAAGTTAAAAGTTATTTTTGGACTTTGATCTATAAAATTGACTATACATAAATTAGTTATAATACCATTTTCCTCATATAATTCTTCTAACAACTTCGTCCTGTCCGTTCTATCTCCTTTGTTTATTAACAACAAAAAAAGAAAAAAACTGGCATTAAATTCTTTATTATTGTCTTTATCGCTGAGATATCCTTTCTCTGAGTCGTGTATCCACTCATAAAATTCTATTTTAAAGCTCTCTAATTGATCGCTTTTTGTAAAATATTGACTTAACTCTTTTATATCAAATCCATTAAAGCTTTTTCGAAAATTATCATCATACATAAGATTGTTAATATCATTGCTTTCAATAATTCTCTTTACCATCCCTAAAAGTTGAAATTTTTTAATCCAAAATTCGTATCTAAATGAATATCTTTGTTCATTTTCACATTTCATCAAAATAGGATGACTTAAAATCGAATCCTCTGAAAAATTAAATTTAGTTGCAATGTTTTTTATATTGTTTGTTGTAATATCTCCAAAGTCTGTTGCTATTTTTATAAATATACTTATTTGCTCATCAATGCCTTTATTGATCAGATCGTTTTTTTGCCTTACTTTTTCTCTTTTGCATATTCTAAAAATAATTTTGTCGTCAATATTACTTTCTAAAAGGTATTTAGGTATTTCTTCATCATTGATTATGTTATCATAAATGAAGCTATTTTTAATTATATTAAGAATATAAGGAATAAATTTCTCATCTTTACTATACCCCTTAGCTATGTTAAGAAGTTTTTTATCTTCTTTAAAATATTCTCTAACTTGTTTCTCGTTAAATTCAATCAGATTAACTTTTCTAATTATATCAATTTTTTCAGTAATCCATTGAGTTGTTCTGCAAGATATCAATATTTTAGTCTTGAAAAATTTTTCATTATTGCTATTTATAAATTCAAAAAATTCATCGGCATTAATTTTATTTTTAAAAATATTCATAATTTCATCTAATCCATCTAAAACTATAAATAATTTACCAGCACTCAATTCAAGCTCAAGAGAGTCTTCTTCTATATGTTGCCCATTGTTTACCTCTTGTTCTATAATGTTTATTAAATTGATACTGTCTAGTTTTTGATAATTTTGGATATGTCTCTTAACTGTCTCAGAAGTAATAAAAACAAATATTTTATCACTTTTTAATTCCAATAAAAACTTTCTAAATAAGGTTGTTTTTCCGATTCCGCCAGAACCTTCTATAATTAATACAGGGCTACCTTCTTCATTAAGCCATTCTTTTAAAAAAGAAATAGCTTCAACTTCTTTTTCTTCTTGATGTTCTTTTATATAGGGGTAAATAAAATCTGGATTAGGTGGTATTTCAGATTTATTCTTGTCATTTAGTGCTTTGCAATTGTTTTTAACCCATTCTAAAATAGTGCTCAATTCCACTTTGTCTTTATTTTTAAGATATTTATTTATGAGTTTTTGGATATGTTTTTTGTCTGTATATCCGCCACTTTTATTTTTCTCATCATATAAAATGAAAATTTTTTCAGCACTTTGTATGATCTGCTGTTCTTTTAAAAATTCTATTACTCTTTCTTGGGTTGAATACTTAGATATATACATAAACATAGTGATAGCATTATTATATGTTAATATGTAAAGTAAACTTTTTTCCGGGCAATCTTTTATAGATTCTATTTTACCCTTTGGATATGTTGTCTTTGTATAATATTCTACAATTTTATTAATTGATAAATCTTTTGATTTTGCGGCAAAAAATCTGGCTTTAAGTTTTTCAGTAAGCTTATTTTTTTCTTCCTCTATTTGCCGAGAACTCATTCGAGATATTTCTGGCTCTAGATTCTGATTATTTGTTTTCATAACTCTTACATAGTATTCATTTTTTGAAAATCTACTAGATTGTTTTATACTTTTTAATAAAAATGGAGCCTGTTCTATGATTATATAAAATAAATCATTCTCTTGTTGGAATTGAATAAAATCCTCTATTTTAAATTTTTTTGTCTCATCTTTCTCATCACAATAATCTGGCTCGAAATTATTCTTTATTATTCCTATCAGCCACTTTTTAAAGTTGGACTGATCTTGTAAACGCTCATAGCTTTTCCACTTATAACTTTTTTTCATACCATCATCATCGATACCAATGATAAATTGTTTTGGTTTTTTAAAGTTTACCGTATTAAATAGAGCAACAATATCTCTTATCAGTTCATCTTGACCTTGCTGTACTTTCCCATTATTATCTGATAGCTCCATCCATCCAAGTTCAATTTTAAATTCAGTATATAAATCCTCTTTCATTATTTTTTCCATCACTCACACTCCATTTTACTAATCTCATTTATTAAATCAACGCTTTTTATAGATAAATTAATGATTTTTAAAAGAAGTTCATAGATATATTTACTACCTTGATAATCATTTGGATTATTTTCTATCAAACTTTTTTTATCTATGCTTATTTGATAGCGATCGATAATCCAATCAATCGCACTTTTGCCATTGATTTTATACTCATAAGCAATATTTGGTATATTTTTTATAGTGATATTGTGATTATAAAAAATATCATTTCCTAGTTTTTTCATCTTAGTGACTTTATAAAACTCATCATTGTCTGTATCAGCCAAAACTCCATCTTTAAATTCTACTTCTTTAAACATTTCATTATTTTCATAGTTTAAATGTAAAGCGGCTAGCTTTTTACCCAAAATGCTTAAGCTTTTAAAATCTTTACTTATAGGTACTCTTGGGGCTTCTTTTGAAAGTTCAAATTTGTATTTTTCTAAATAGCCTTTGTGATTTAAAATCGCATAAATATAATAAAATATATCTTCTTTATTTATAGTTTCATCTTGTAATTGTTTTTTAAATTCATCTAAAGCAAAATCACTTATAGCGTATTCTTTACTTCCATTTTCTTGATAAAAATAAAGCGGAAAAGCTTGAGTATTAGCTAAAGTTTGTAAATCTGCTATGGAATTTACTATAAAAGATGAAAAATCTTTAGTCGCCATTAAGCTTGTTAAAATCAACAAATTCTCATCTGTATTTTTAGGGAATAATTTTGAAAATTGAGATTGTCTTTCATTCCAAGTTTTTTCCCAGTAAAGATATTCTTTAGTAAAGGGACGATAAAAACTAATTCTTATATTTTCTTGATTGAATTCTTTAATTTTTTCATTATTTATAAAATTTTGTTTTAATCCGGCAGTCCAAGAAATTTTAGTTTCATCTATGGTTATATCTTTATCACTTAACTCTTTATAAAGTTCTGATTTTTTAATATTTTTATTTTTTTCTAAAAATGCTTGGTGATCAAATTTAGCTAAGTCTTCATTATAAGTAGCTATGCATTTTTGCATAGAATATCCAAGCTTTTCTTTAGAAAAATTATAAGCCCAGCTATCACGATTTGTTGCTATACCTGTGGCATTTATAGCAAAAATTCCATATTCATTTTTATCGCTTTTTAAAGGCATTAAATTATCAAAGTCCTCTCCTCTTTGATTGATCCAATCGCCTTTTTCATTTGGGATTATATTTATAAAAGGCACATTTGATACACTTTTAAAATTTTCTAGCTTATCAAGCTTAGTTTGTCTATCTAGATAATCTCCTATATCATAATAGTGAATTTTATTTGTTTTAGCATTTGTATCTTTTATAAAAAATACTATGGCTACACTTGCTCTTGAGCCACTATCAAATATTTTTCCACCTTCTTTTCTTGAAGTTTCACCTGAAGTTCTTTGATTTCCTCTTAAATTTAAAATATAAATATCACTAAATTCTTTAGCTACGCATTTTCTAAAGCCATCAGCGCTTGTTGCATCTATAAAGCCTCCATTTACTACAAAGCCTATAATGCCATTATCTTTTATTTTATCGCTTGCCATACGCAAAGCTTGGATTAGTGTATCTCTAGTATTTTTAGCTAAATTTGCACTTGATTCTTTGCCATAAGTGTCTTTGACGCGTTTTTCTAAATTTGGGTGAGAAATGTTTGCATTATTATCATTTGCACTACTTGCTCCAGCTGAATAAGGAGGATTACCTATGATAACTTTTATTTTTTCATTGGCTATTAAATCTTTGATCTTTTTATTTTCTTCTAAATCTTTAAATTCTAAAGCAAATAAGCCATTATCTTGTGTTTTTTTATCTAGATAATCAAGACTATCAGCTAAGGCTATATTTTTAAATTTATCTAAAGTATTTATCCTTTCACTACCAGTTTGAGTAATGTTAATAAGCGCTATATAATAAGCAAGCAAGATTATATCTTGAGCAAAAATTGCTTTTTCGTATTTGTTTTTGAAATTTTCATCGCTAATTAAGTCATTTTCTTTACTTAATAATCTTGTGATAAAACTTCCAGTTCCAGTGAATGGATCAAAGATTTTTACATTTTCATCGTTAAAATCTGTATTAAAATGTCTT
This sequence comes from Campylobacter sp. CNRCH_2007_0968H, assembly GCF_025773245.1. Classification (NCBI taxonomy): domain Bacteria; kingdom Pseudomonadati; phylum Campylobacterota; class Epsilonproteobacteria; order Campylobacterales; family Campylobacteraceae; genus Campylobacter; species Campylobacter sp. CNRCH_2007_0968H. The sequence continues at coordinate 41,355 of NZ_JAKMTQ010000011.1, forward strand.
TTTAAAAGCTCATTAACAGAATGAAGTATAAAATCAACCACTTGTATAGGAGTATAAACTATGCCTAATTTTTCAGCTTGTTTTTTAAAAGCCGATCTAAAGAAGGTATCGTATAAGTTTTTAATGAGTTCTTGTTTGCTTTTTTGACTTTTTGCTAATTTTACATTTTCTTCTACGTTTTTATAAAAGGCTTTTAAAGATCTTGTTTCTTCATCATCTAAACCAAAGGTATTTAACTTTTGATTTACTTCATCAAGAGCTTTTCCTATAGGATTATCATCCATATTTTTATCAAATAAAACATCAAATATAGGTTTAGTTATAATGTGAGAACATATCATATCTATGGCTTCATCTTCTTTGATGTTTGGGTGAATATTTTCTTTTAAGGAAGTTAAAAATTCTTCTAAAATTTCAGGATGATCTTTAAAGATAGCATTTAATCTTATATTTAATTTTTCTACTATTTTAGCTGTTTTTGCACTAAAGCTTTGCCAGTAACCTTTATCGCCAAGCTTAGTTGGTATGGCATTATACATCGTGTTTGCAAGTTCGCTTAAGGTGAAGCTATCAAACAAGCTTGGCTTATAGTTTTTATCTGTATTATTCGAGCTTTCATCTGCCACATAATCAGCCACAGCTATTTTGATCTTTTCTTTAAATACAGCCTCATCTACTAAGGTATCATCGTGACTTCTTAGGGCTTTTAAGATATTCCATATATTTAAAAAATTGGTATTTTTTATAGCCTCATCTAAATTTGAAAGCTCATTCTCGCTTAATGCTAAAGGCAGTATGATATAACCTGTTTTTTTATTTGGAGCTTTTCTCATTACTCTACCTACTGATTGGATTATATCTACCATAGAATTTCTTCCATCAAAAAATACTACACTATCTAAAGCAGGTACATCCACACCTTCACTTAAACATCTTGCATTGCTTAGTATATTACAAGTATTTTCTTTTGGGGAGTTGAGATTATTTAGTTTGTTTAATCTTATATTGGAGTTCATAGTTCCATCAACATGATCTATGTTTATATCAAGATTTTTAAAAGAATCTTTTTTTAATGCTTCATCATAGCATTGCATAATAATTTTAAAAGAATTGGTTATATTTTTAGAATCTCTTATGCTTTTGCAAAAATTTATAACTCTTCTTGAAATATTACTATCCATTTCTTCTAAAAAGTCATTATCTATTTGGTTATTTTCATCAAGAGCAACTAAATCATTTCTTGCTAAACCTTTATGCGTACCTATGATTTTAGATACAAAGTCTATATCTACATATTTTTCATCTACATTTTTCTCATCTTTTAATTTTGCTATGGCTGTATTTGCTATATTTGCAATACCTTCTTGTTTGATAGCTAAAATGATAACTTTATAATCAGTGAGTAAGCCTTTTTCAACTGCTTCTCTAAAATTAATACTATAAATTTCATCTCCAAAAATTTCTTCATCATCCATAGAAAATACTTCATTATCACTTTCCAAAGCTTTGCTTTTTTGAGAACTAGAATAAATCTTTGGAGTAGCGCTCATGTAAATTCTTTTTTTGGCTTTGATGTTTTCATCACTATGGCATAGAGTAAAAGTATTTAGTTTATCTTTTTCCTTACCTGAATATAAATTTCCTACACTTCTGTGAGCTTCATCGCAAATGATTAGATCAATCTCATCTAGATCGTTTTGTTTTTGAGCTTGCATGATTTTTTCAACACTTTGATAAGTAGAAAAGATGATAAATCTTTTGTTGTCTTTTTTAGCTATATCGTAAGCTTTTTTAATGCTTTGTGTATCAGTAGAAGCAGGAATGGGCAATTCTAAAATATCTATATCATCTTCAATGCTTTTACCTGATTTACTATCTGAGCATACAATAGAAGCAACAAAATCATCAGTTTTCTCTTTGCAGTATTCTCTAAATGTTTGCCCTACTAAAGCTATACTAGGAGCTAAAAATAAAACAATGGAATTTTTAGGAGTAATTTCTTCTATAATTTTTAAAGATGTAAAAGTTTTCCCAGTACCACAAGCCATGATAAGCTTGCCTCTTGTGTTATTTTTGTTTGCAAAATATTCTTTTGTGTTATTTATGGCTTGTATTTGATGTTCTCTTGGTTTTTTCTTTGCAGTAATTGGTAGTTCTAAAGAATTATTTGGATCAAATTTATCCCAACTTATGTTTGAGCTTAAAAAATCTTCTAAAGTGATCAATTCTATAGGTGTGTTTTTTAAAATTTGCTCCATCTCTTTTTTAGCGTTTTGAGTAAGATCGCTAGTACTTATAATAATGCCTTTACTAAATTTAATCTCCCCTATTCCACTTTGCAACTTGCTAAAATAAGTACTTAAGTCTTTAAAATCTACTTTTGAGTTTTCATAAAATTTACATTGAACTGCAATATAATCATCATCATTTGTTTGAATGATTAAATCTATACCACAATCTTGCCCATTTTTTTTATCCCATTCATCCCAAAGATAAATATTTTTATAAATATTTGCTGTATCTTTTTCTTTTAAAAGATGTTTTGAAAGTTTTTCAAACATAGATCCCTTCGATCTAGTGTTTAAATTTGCTTTTTTTAATTTTTCTAAGATGATTTCAAAAGTAGTTTCGTTTGCACTCATTAAAACTCCTAAGCTAATAATATAAAGAATATATCAAAAATTAACTTTGTAACTTATAAATATAAAAGTTTTGTATTTTTATTTTGTGTAATTATAAATGGATATTATACCTACTAGAAAGCTTATTAGATCAGTAGTGTTTTCTTTATAGAGATATCTTCTTATACAGTTTTATGCTTTAGTTTTCTTTGAAGCCATAATTATTATATTAATTTCAAAGGGCTTCATAATAACTTATTTTATTCTTAACAATATTTCAAAATATATTTATTGAATGTTTCATTTAAATCATTAAGAGCAAATATATTTTGTGGATTTAGTTTTATACTAATATTTTATATGCCTATGAAGTGCAATATTGAAATTTGCTAAGTTGTTTATTTTTTACCTTGATTAAGAATGTATTTTTATTAATTCATTTTTATAGCTTTAATTCTTTAGTGAATATTATAAAAAATATCAAAACAGACTTTAAAACTATATATTTGTAAATATAAACATATTTTATGTTTATATTAACTATCAATGCTTTATAATAACACAAAAGGAAAATATTATGTTAAGAAAAATAGAAATATCTGGTCTATATTCTTTTGGAATAGAAACACAAATTGTTGATTTTACAGCAAAGCCAAAAAGTAAGTTGAAAAATACAAAATACGAGTATAATTTTAATTTATCACAAGCTGGGAAACCTATGAAATCAGCAGTTTTTTTTGGAAAGAATACTAGCGGAAAAACTAACTTTTTTATAGGCGTAAAAATTTTACTAAATATAATTAAATATGGCTTTTCTCATACCCTAAGAGAGCATTTAACAAACAATGCCTTTAATGAAAATTCAAATTCTATAAAATTAAGTATTGAGTTATCTAATAACGATAAAGATATTTTTACATATTCGATAGAGTTTGATAAAAAATATATCCTAAAAGAATCTTTTTTGAAAAATAATAAAATTATATATAAATTTGAGAATGATAAGGCTATTTTTAATATTGATAGCAAAGAAAAAAATAAACAGCTAGAGTTATTCTTTTCAAGAAATCTTAGTGAAAATATATTTTATTTCTTAAAAGATTTTGACATAAAACAAAAAGAAATATTTATAAATCTTATAAACAATATCGAAGTTTATATGAATAGTAATTATTCAAAAAAATATAATTTTGAATTTGAAGAAAATAAAAAGAAATATTTTTTAGAACACAAAGAAAGTATTTTGGAAATTTTTCAATTGCTAGATAAAACTATAAAAGATTTTGAGTTTAAAAAGTATGAAAAAGATGGAAAGAATATATACGAAATCTTTTTTGTTCGCAATGGAAAGAAATTTAATTATCAAATAGAATCAGAAGGTATTAAAAAAATAGTATATTTTGCAGATAAAATAACCCAAATTATCAAGGAAGGAAAAATTGTTTTTATTGATGAATTAGATTCTTCAATAAGCACTTTGGCGCTAATACTTATATTTAACAATCTTATTAATACAGAGGAAAATCATAATGGACAATTAATTGTTTCATCTCATAATGTTTTATTATTTGATGTTAGTTTTTTAAATTCACAACAAATATTTTTAATTCAAAAAGATCAACACCTAGAGAGTAAGATAATAACTTACTACGATTATGATATTAGAAGCGAAAAGAAAAAAGCATATATTGATTATTTAAAAGGGCTTTATGATGAATAAAAAAACAAAACCCAGTATACAGATTTGGTGTGAAGGTAAAACAGAAGAAGATTATTTTAATTCCCTTTTTAAATATCTAAATTATGATAATGTTAAAATAGATGTAAAAAATTTAAAAAATAATAATTCATATAAAAACATTCTTTATAAAATAGAAAAAGCACCTTATATTGATAAACTTATTATTGTAATGGATCTAGATAGAGCAAAAAGTGATACTAATGAGTTAAAAATTTTAGAAAAACTTATAAAACATATAAAAAAGTCAAAAGATATACATTTATTTCTTACTCTTGATGATTTTGAAGATTGGCTTAGATTTCATTTTGTAGATAATAGTAAAAATAACAAAACAAATTTTTATAAAAAATTAGGATATAGCGATAGTAAGAATTTTAAATCATCTACTAACGATTTATATTCTCAAATATTAAATAAAGATGGATGTATAGAAAATGCTGAAAAGTATTTTTGTAATATCGCTGTTTTTTGCAATGATCAGCGTGAGATTGATAAAAATTCACTAAATAATCTAACTCAAAGTAATCTATATTATTTTAGAAAATTATTAGAACAATATAATGGTATTTAAAAAAACTCTGCTTCTTTTTTATATTGTGATTATATACAGATTAATCAATAATATCTAAAATTGGTTTTTTAGCTAAAACAATTTAAATATTTATGAGTAAGTTTGTTTTGTATTATTTTTACAATTTTGGTTTAATTTATATAATTGATCTTCCTCAAATCCATCATTTATTCCTGCTTCAGCAAGTTCTAATTGTTCTTTGTGAAATTCTTCATCATCTTTAAAAGCCTCAAAACTTTTTATCCATAATGCTTTTCTCTGCTTTATATATTCTTCGTTTTTAAACATATCTATCCTTTTGTTTTATTATTTAATTTTGCTTATTTTAATTTTTCTAAGATAATTTCAAAAGTATTTTCGCTTACACCCATTAAAAATCCTAAGCTAATAATATAAAGAATATATCAAAAATAGACTTTATAACTTATAAACATTTTTCTGTAAATATATTATTTAAACTATTCTTAGTAGAAATTTGTAGATTTCGCAAATATCAAGAATATCAACAAAGTAACTATGGATATAATACAAAGTTGATAAAAGCTAGATCTTTGAAATATTATAATTAAAAAATAATATTGTATTTTTAAAGTTGATTAGATAATATATTAATTTAATAATTTTTATAACAAAAAAATGAAATAAAATGGGACAATATATTGTATTAGCCTTTGCAATAGCAGTTGCTATATTTGTGACATTTTATGACTTTGATAAAGATAAAAAAATCGATAATAATAAAAAATAATTGATTTTGATATTTTATTATTAGAAGCATGTTTATATCTTTTAGCTTTTATTTTTTATTGCTAGATAATAATATAAATAAAAATTTTAAAAAGCATTATTTATAAAAATACCTGCGAAACAATCTTAAGATTCATGGAATCTATTGGCGTAGGATTATTTGTAAATAGTCTTTATGGTTTGCAAATGGGCGATAGTTGCACTATCATCGATCTTTCTTAAAGATTGATCTTTTTTTAAAAGAAAATAAGAGAGAATGGATGGTTATAATATAGCTATTTTAATCGGCGCTATCACTCTTATTTTTGGCACATTGGTTTTAGTAGCTCATTATTTAACGATAAATACATTAATGAAAGAAAAAGTTAGTCTTTAGCTTTTAACACACCCTATAAGTTGGGAGTAATAAAACAGAAATAAAATATTACCTTAGTGTTGTAACTAAATATGATCTAGATCCTTTCTTGCACCAAGTATTTTTTGTTCCTCATAGGGCAAAAGTTACAAAAAATGGTAAAGATGTGTGGGTTGAAAAAATAGAACCTTTAGTGGGCAGAGATGGCTTTTTAGCTATTGCTCGCAAAAGCGGAAAATTTGGTGGTATTCGTTCTTATAGCGAGATTAAAAACTATCCAAAATTAGTGAATAATCAATGGCAATACGCTCAAGATTTGGTTGCAATTTATGAAGTTTATAGAACTGATAGCGATAAACCTTTTGTAGTTGAAGTTGCATATAGTGAATATGCGCAAAAAACATTGAAAATGCCTACAATCTAGTATAAAATATAAAACAGCTTAATATAAGTTAAATACAAAAGCTTGATATATAAAATAAATAACCTATCACAAATTGTGTTATAATGACAAAGGATAAATATACAAGGAAATATTATGGCTCAGGAAAAAGAGTATATACTTAACGAAAGTTTTAAAGCTTTATTAGAAAGTATTTTTTCTAATCCTGAACAATCACAAAAATTAATTAAAGCTTTTGAAGAACTTGTTAATGGTAGAGCAACTACTCAAAGATTGAATTTTGAAAATCTTAAAAATCAAGCTATAGAAGAAATAAGACAAGAGCTTGTAAGTAAAGATTTATTTCAATCAGAGATTAAAAGATTGGAAAGTTTAATTTATTCTGAAGTTGCAAGACTAGAAGGAATTATTAACACCAAAATAGCTGAAATTAAAACTGAATTCTCAGAACAAATTTCTAGCGCTAAGCAAAAAGCACTTTATTGGCTTTTAGGTACTGCAGTAGCAACTACAGTAACTATACTTTCAAGCATTTGGGCTATGATGAATTTTATGCTAGAAAGCTTAAAATAAAAATTATTTAAAGTTTTTACTATATCTTATTTATATATTTTTATAGTTAGGATAACATAGTTATCCTATGAATTTAAGTAATGTTTTTCATATAATCATAAATTAAAGCTGTTCGACTAATAATAAAATTCTCAAAATCATCATTACATAAATATTCAACCATATCTTTTGTTATAAAATGTGTTTCTAAATCTTTAAAAAATTGTTCTTGTTGATTATCTTGTATTTTTTTATTTAGCAACTCTTTTATATATGTGCTTGGATTTTTATTATTGATTTTATTATTATGTTCTTTTGTAATAAGTGCTATATTTGCTATATTATTAATTATATTATCATTAGATGAGATAAAATTTTTTAGATATCTCTTTTCCTAATATTAGAATTTATAGGAAAAATATGATATTCTTCTAAAAATTCACTAAACTTCTTAAAAACTGTATGCTTTTATTATCACTCTTGATCTTCTGGCTTAAAACCTATTATTTTTGCCATTATACCCCTATAGCTTTCAAAACTATTCATTGCTTGCATATTGCTAACTCTAAGAAGTCTAACTTTGTGATCTTGTTTGTAAAAAACTTTAAAAACACAACCACTTTCTTTGTGTTTTACCATATCATCTAAACCACACTTTTCTATAAACTCATAATCTTTAGCAAAAACTTCATTTTCTACATCAAATAAATCTTGAGAATAACCATTAGGATTAGCTGGATTATAAGTATAAGAACTTACTACACATTCTCTCATAGCTTTTTGTATTTCTTCTTGGGATAGTTTTTCCATAGTGTTTTCCTTTTTTTATTATTTAATTTTACTAAGCAATTACAATATTTTAATTAAAATTTGGTAAGGTATGCTTCTTTGGACTTTTTTTCATAAGAATCTATAATATTACCACTTAAATTGATGATTACTTATCTTTTTATTCTTTAATCTGTATAAAAAATTCTAATTACATTTTATAATCTAATTATAATATAAATATTTTATAAAAACAGATAAAATATTTAAGACTTTACATTATTTAAAGTTATAATTATCTAAGTATTTATTACAATAAACAATAATAAAATATAATAGACTAGAAATAAGTTGCTTTTTAACAAACAACTTATTATAAATTTATATTTTTTTGCATAAATCTATAATAAAATAAGGTTGAAATTTGAAATGGAATATTACCGCTAAAGATTTGGAGAATTTTTGCAATACAAATCCTAGAAGAGCTCAAGAACTACTACCAAATCTTACTTATAAACTAATTAAGGCAAGTGTAGAATTAGAACAAATTTATCTTCCTAAAGGAAGCAGTATTAGCAACCCTGGCTACGATGGATTTATAAAAACCAAAGATCGCCACAGAATAATCCCCATTGGAAAATCTATTTGGGAATTTGGTACAGATCAAAAGATTAGCTCAAAAGCAGAAAAAGACTATAAAAAACGGCTACATAATTCAGACCCAAATATTACTTTTATATTTGGCACTTTTAGAGCATGGACAAAAAAAGATATTTTTTGTAAAAAATATACAGATAAACATAAATGGAAAGAAGTTAAAGCACTAAATTCTGTTGACTATGAAGCTTGGCTAGAAGACCATCCAAGTATTGCTCTACATTTAGCACAAGAAATCGGTAAGTTGCCACCACAAAACATTAAACTTATTTCAGCAAGGTTAGAAGATTGGAGAAAGCAAACACAAGTCGAACTAAAAGATGAGTTGGTTTTGTGTAATAGAGAAAACGAACAATTTGCATTTATAAATTCTCTTAAAAATAAAAATGGGCTTATAAATATTATTGCACCTATAGAATCAGAGGGATTAATTTTTTCTTTAAGTATAATAGAAAAAAATACCGATTATACAGATAGAACCCTAATTATTCAATCACAAGATGTTTGGGATAACATTGTGGAAGTTTATAACGGATTGATTTTATTTTATGAGGGATTTGAGCCAAATAATATTGGATATGCCACAAGCAAACATCTTGTAGTTCGCATTTCAAGAAATAACAAAGAAATAACAAAAGAACACAATGATATATATCTTACCAAGCAAGATAAAACACGAGTTTTAGAAAAAATGGGATTTTCAACATTGGAGGCAAATAAAATTAATAAAGATACTTTTGGAAATCTCGATTTTATAGCCATACATCCAAAATTAAAACCCATTGATAACAATATCCTGATTAAACTTGAAAAAATAATAAAAAATGATTTGCACTCATATCTTCCCTTATTTTTAGCTGGTTCTTGGGATACTTCGTACACAGGAGATGTGAATTTTTTAGAAGCAATTTCTGAAAAAAAATATATAGATTTAAAAAAACATATTGAAAATATAAAAATTACTAATCTCTTGGAAATAGCAGGTTTACACTATCACAAAATTCTTTTGAAAAAATTAATCATAAATTATTTTTATAATTACACAATTGATGATTTATTTCTAGAAAATATAAAAAATGTTTTTTTGGAAAAAGATAAAACATTCAAAGAAAAACAAGCGTCTATTTCCAATTTTACTTTTACACATTCACGTTTTTTACGAAAAGAACTTGCTGATACTTTGGTTATTCTTGCCGTGGATAATCCAAATAATCAACATAAAATAGATAAAACAATAGAAGATATTATTGATAAAAATAATATAGTAGAGTCTATTTTTAACTTAAAAGATGTTTTAGGTTTATTAGCAGAAGCTAGTCCAAGAGGAATTATTAACCAATTTAAACTTTTGGTAAAAAATAAAAAAGAGCGAGAATTATTAAAGCGGTTTTTTGAAAAAGATACTTTTTTGTTTGATGATTCGCAATGTCTTTTTTACACACTTAAAATTATTGCTTGGGATCATAATTATTTTACAGAAGTTGTAAAAGTGCTATTTGAATTAGGAAAAAATGATTTTTGCAAGAAAGAATGCTTAATCACACTTCAAACTTTATTTACCGGATGGATTCATAATACCAATACTCCGCATAATAAAAGAATTGCTTTGCTAGAAAATTTTTATACAAACAATAGTGAAGTTATATGGAATATACTTTGTGGAATCCTGCCGTCGAACTATGAAGTACAAATAGGACATTCATATCCTAAACACCGTAATTGGCACAATGGATTTGAATTTAATTCCAAAAATATTTCAAATGAATATTCAGAATACATAGAAGCAGCAACTCAACTTATATTGAAAAATACCAATAATCTTGAAAAAAGTTTTTATTGCATATCCATATTAACAAAAATTAACACTAAATATCAATCGGATTTTGTGGATAAATTAGAAACCTTTTTAAAAAATGCGAATAACAAAAAGAAATTTGAAATCAAACAGAAAATTACTGAGCAAATTGAAAATATTAAAAATTATAATTGGCCGGTATCCCGTGAGTGTATAACTAAAATGCAAAAGCTTGTGGAAAGTATTTGTTTTAACAATCCACTTTATGAAAATCTACATCTTTTTCAATATCATGGAAAAGAGAATTCAGAGCACTTGCACACTCAGCGTTTACAAGCAATAAAAAATATATGTCAGCAAGCAGGGGTAAGATATATATTTATTTTAATTAGAGAATCAAGTTCTATAGTATGTGGAAAAATTGGTGAAATTATATATGAAATTAATTATTTGAAATTTGAGTCTACAATGTTTAAATGGCTTGTTTCTAATACAAAAAATAAACAATTATGCGCAAGAGGCTTCTTTTTACGTAATATTGATAAGATTTTACAAGACAATATTAAACTAAAATCTATCACAGCACAACAAAGAATAGAGTTATTTAAAATTAGCAAACCCGACAATACAAAATTAAAAATTTTAAAAGAACAAAATCTCGATGAACAAAAACATTATTGGGAAAATTTTACTATATATGTTGAACAAGATTCTGATTTAATTTCCTCAATTTTTTATACATTATTATCTTTTAATATGCCAGAAAAGGCTTTGTTATTTTTAGGAGTCTCATTATCAATGTGGATTTCTTTTGATAAAATAAAAATCAACATAGAAGATATAACTAATGCAATGTTGCAAGTTGATCCAAAAAAATGTAATGGAGATGAAGAAAGATATTACTATGGAGAAATAATCAAAAAATTACAAGAAGTAGATTTAAACCTATTTATTATGTTTAACATAGAATGGAAATTTTTACAGCTAAGAAATTTTAATTGCATATTTTCTTTAAGATATATGCTTCAAAATCCGCACTCATTTATCGATTTGATTTTTCCAAATAATAATGATATGCAAAAACTTGATAGCAAATCAAAAAAAGCTTACGAAGAAAATCTCTTTTATTTTTTAAAATTTTTTTCTTTTTTAAATCCAATAACAAATCAGCCTATATTGAATACAGATGAAATGAAAAAATGGATTGAAGAGGTAATTAACTATGCCACCAAAACACAACCAGATGATAAGATTTTATATTTGAAATATATTATAGGAGATTTACTTTGGCAATTTATTAACAGTCACGAAGCCACTTCGTTATCATCAAAAATTCTGAAAATTATTGATGAGTATCTTGAGGATTCTCAAATTAAAGATGGATTTATTCAAGAAGGATTAGGACTTCCGAAAATAACATGTGAAAAAGTAGACGAAATAGGTGAAAAAGAAAAACAAGAAGCAGAAAAGTATAATAAATATGCAATATTTTTTCGTGATAAATTTTTTATCAATCTTTTCGAATGTTTCTTGAAAAAGTCTAATCAATGCACAAGAAAAGCCATTTTTGAAGATGAATATAAAAAAATTATACAGCTTGCATAAAAATTAATCTATCCTTTATTGTTTTTTATATAATCTATCTATGCAATTATTTTTTTCTTATTATTCAAATAGAATTATTAGCTTTTATCAAGAAAGTTTTCGATAGATTAATTTTGTACAAGTTTATTGAATTTATATAAATTTACGAATTTTAGAATACTTTTTTGGTTTTTTTAAAATTTTAATTAGATTATGAATTGATAGGTTGGACTATTCTAGCTATAAGCATTAGCATATATAATCCATTTTTTCCTATACCAAACTCCCCTTGATTTGTTAATTCACAAGCAGTCATTGCAATAATTTTATTTTTATAAGCTTTATCTATTGTTCGTTTTTCATTATCTTCTAATTCTTCAAGCATTCTCCAAACAGCAAAATCAATAACCTTAAACCAACTATTATTTTTAATTTCTTTTTCTTTGTAAAAATTAAGCATTTTTTTAGCAACAATTACAGCGTACCAAGAAATAATTTTATAATAATCAATATCTAAAAGTTTTTGTTTATGAGTTTCTAAATACTTGTCATAAAAAATAATAATTTCCTCTATGCACTGCTGCCTATAATCACTAGGAATCGATACACCCTTTTTTGCACAAACATTATGAAATTCAAGTATCATACCAGCAATAGCTTTTCTATTGTATTCAGTATTCGCCACTTCTCCAATTTTACTAATATTATCAGCCATTTAAAATGCTCTCAATGTTTTTTTCAATATCACTAAAATCTTCTTCTTCTATTTTTTTTAATATTTTTTCTTGTCTTTCTAGTGATTTTTTATCTTGATCAAACAACCCAACAAAATAATCAAGTGTAGCCTTATTGCAATGATTGTCAGTGTAACCTTCATTGATTCTGTCGTTACCATTAAAAACTTTATCAAAGGCATTATCCACTTCTCTTTTTATTTCGAAACGATTTTCCATGATTATTCCTTTGGTATTTTTAAATACTATTATACACAATTTTTGATAAATGTTTTAACAATTGTCAAGTAAAAATCAGGGTTTATCTTACTAATATTAATTTTAAAGTTAAAATTAATAAGTTAAATTGCAAAATGGATTAGATATTAATATATTTAAATATCTAATATTTATAGTACTTTTAAAGTTTCTCCTGCATTACTACCTGCTCCATATTGAGAAGCATAATTTAAAATTAAAGCAGGATGTTTAATATTGGCTGAAAATATACTACACTAGTAATTTATTCAGCATATTTATTTCTTTTTTAATCAGTGTCTTAATTTCATCTTTTAACATAGCTACTAAAACTTTTATTTCAAATTCTTGCATTTCTTTTTCAACCCATTCTATAAGATTTCTCTTATCTTTTTCTTTTAAAATAAAACAATGAATGGTATTTGTATTATCTTTAGATAGATTAAAATCATTTAAGAGTTTCAAAAAAAGATTTTTATCAATATTGTTTTCGTTAATATTATGTTTTTCTAAATATTCAATAAAATAATAAAAAACCAAGAGCATTCTTTCACCTTTCCCAGTCCAAGAATGAGCTAATTTTCTAGCAAAAGAATCACCTTTAAATTTTTGCAGATGTGATGTAAGTTTTTCTAACTCTAGTCTACGTAAAATGTGATTAAATAATCTTTTTGTATAAGTTCTGTAATTAAGTTCTTTTGATAATCTTACAATATGATGTGCAAGATATTCATTATCATCATCATAGCACCCCTCTAGTAATAGATCATTTGGGGTAACTTTAAAAATATCACATAAAAGCAAAATTGTATTAAGCGGTGGCTCAAAATTTCCTGTTTCCCAAAGACTAATTGTTCTTTGTGTTGTATTTAGCATTTTTGATAGTTCTAATTGAGTTAAACCGCTTGCTTTTCTTATCTTTTTTAGATTTTCTCCAAACATTTTATAACTCCTTTTTTATAATTGTAAAATAATATTACTTAATATGATATAAATTATCTTTTTATCACTTAATTGAAATTTAATAATAAAATATGATATATTATATCATAATAAATTATAAAAGAGACATGATGTTATTAAATACAATATTTATACAAAAAAGTGATTTTAGTTCAAATGAGGATGAGTGGTTGCTAAATTCTACTATACCTAGCGAGTCTATAGGTGTTTTATATGGTGCTAGCGGTAGTGGAAAAACAACTATTTCTTTATACTTGTGTAAAATAATTTTAGAAAAAAATAACCATACCAGAGTATTTTATATTAATGCGGACATGGGTATTGCAAATCTCAAAAAATACGGTTTTAAGGAAATGCTTGATCTGTATGAAAATCGTTTTTATGTAGCTGATCTTACTTGTTGTAATGAAAAATATATTTATCTTGAAAAAATATACGATGAGATTTTGAGTATGCAAGATACTTTTAAGGTATTTATAGTTGTTGATTCTTTAAACTCTATAGCAAGAAAAATTGGAAAATTTATAGATCCTAATTATTTGTTTGCAAGAGAAAAAATTATTAGAAAAAATGGAGGTTCTGTGCTTTTTATACATCATTTGAACAAAAATGGAGTTTTTGCTGACTCTCAGCAAATTATAGATTATTCTGATTATACTATTAGATGTGTTTATAGTGAAGAAAAAGAGTCTATTTTACTAATGTATGAGAAAATGGGACGGTACCCTCTTTTTAAAAATAGAGCTTTTAGGGTTAAAAATTTAAGAATAATAGAAGAGGTTGAATTTAATGAAGCAGAACTTAGTTGCTATGAATTAGAATTTATTAAGACAACATTGGAAATTTTAAAAATGGGCAAAATTAATCAAAGTGAATTGATTAAATTGGTCTTAAGAAATTGCAAAAGATATGTTGGTCGTGAAAAGGCAAGAAAACTTTTGCAAGAATATGCAAAAAAAGGAAAATGGTGCATGCTCAAAGATCGTTTTGATAACAATTCGATTTATTATTACTTAAAAAATGAGGAAAAATAATGGATATGGATAATATAGTAATTTGCAAAGCTAGCGATCTTGAAGATATTTTTAAAAAGATTTTAAAAGAAAATGAATTAATTAAAAATAAAACTGATGAAAATTTAAATGTACAACAGGCTTCAAATTATTTAAAAATAAGTACTTCAAAACTTTACAAGGATTGTAATTTAGGAAAAGTTCCTTTTTGTAAAATTGGTAAAAAACTTGTTTTTAAAAAAGATGATCTTGATGAATATTTAAAACTTAATAGCTCTAAAAATAGTTTAAAATTTTAATCACACTTAACTAAAAAACCGAAAAACCTAAAAAACCATTGTAAATTAGCGTTTTTCAGTTTTAAAATTACTAAAAATAGCATTTAGAGTATTATTAATAGTTTCATTTTTAATATTTGCATATCTTTTTGTAACTCCTATGCTTGAATGTCCTAATGTTTCTCCAATGGCTTCTAAAGATATACCCATATTAATACCTATATATCCTATTAAATGTCTTAAGTCATGCAATCTAATAGGAGTTTTTAATTTTTGATTTATTTTATCCCAATGCCATCTTATATCTTTATAAGGGTTTCCATCTTCTTTAATAAAAATATATCCTTTATTTTTTACTCCAATGCTTTTTAAAGCTTCTATTTGTAAAGAACTTAATGGAAATTGTAAGTTTTTCCTTGATTTATTTTGGCTTGAAGGTAAAAAATAAATTTTATTAGCAAAGTCAATATTGTCCCATTTTAATGTAAGAACTTCACTTTTTCTTCTTCCATGTAAAAGAAATATAAACATAGCTCTTATCATTAAATTTTCATAATTAATAATAGCTTTATAAAGAGCATTTCTATCCTCATCATCAATAGTAAAATATCTTTTGTTATCAAATTTTTGTATCTCTATTTCTCTTGCTATATTTTTTTCTATATAATCATTTTTAATAGCAAATTCAAATACTGGAGAAAGTATGTCTTTTATTGTTTTTGTTGTCCTTGGAGATTTGCCTTGATCAATCATTTTATTGACAATATTTTGCATATCTTTTAATTTGACTTGTTTTATTTTGATGTTTCCTATAACATCTTTTATATGTGCATTATATGAAAATATGGTTACCTCATAATGTTTTTTAGAAATAGTATTTTTTCGCATACTAATCCATTCTTCAAACACTTCATTTAGTTTAGGTTCTTTAATTTTAAATTTCTTTGCAAATTTTCCATTAATTCTTTGCAAGGCAATTAACTCACAATTCTTTTTAAGGGTCTGGGTGTTATTTAAAATAGGAAATATCTCATAACTTGATTTTTTTCCTTCATAATATCTTATAGCTAATTCGTATGGTATAGTTAATCTTCTTTGCAATTCTACTAAGCTAATTTCTTTTATATCCTCCAATTTCTTATCTTTGTCTATAAAATATATACCCTTATATTCTTTTATTTTTACTAGATTTTTCAAGATATTCCTTTTTTGCTTTTAATTTACGCAGAAAATTTTATTATTTTTTACATAATATAAAATTAAAAATATACTAAAAATAGTATCTCAAATGGATTTTAGTGGTAGCGGTTTTGGTAGCGGTTTTTTTCTCAAAATGGTATAAAATAATACTATTTTTAAGATAAACTTAAACAAAAAAATGCCTATTTTTCAATACTTTGATAAAAAATGATAACAAAACGCATTAGACTCAAAATCTGGTAAGGGCAACCTTGTGTCGGTTCGAGTCCGACCTCGGGCACCATTTGTTTTTTACTCCCAAGTGTTTTTTTGGCAAATTATATTCAAAATATTAAAAAAGAGTTTTTATTTTAATTAACAAACCACACCTGCTAAATCTACCATTTACTTAC
>NZ_JAKMTQ010000012.1:0-49669 GCF_025773245.1 Campylobacter sp. CNRCH_2007_0968H
CAAAGATTTTTAGTGGTGTCCCGTGTTGGATTCGAACCAACGGCCCCCTCCTTAAAAGGGAGATGCTCTACCGGCTGAGCTAACGAGACAATCAAAAAATGAAATTATGCCAAAAGAATATTTTTTTGTCAAGATCTAAAATAAAAATTTAAGCATATTCTTAAATATGCTTAAATTTAAACGATTAAGCTAAGTCCAATGACACTTTTCCATTTTTAATTTCTGCCACCTTAACCTTAACCTCGTTACCAATTTCTAACTTTTCCTTGAATTTAGAATTATGCAATAAACCATCTACGCCATCTCTAAGTTCTACAAAAACTCCAAATTCTACAACTTTTTGAACTTTTCCTATAAATTCTTCTCCGATATCAAATTTAGGCACTTCTTTTCTATCGCGCTTTTTATTAGAACCTTTAGAATGAACTAAATTTAATATATATTCTTTGCTTTGAGAAATAAAATCATGATTAATTCCTGCTATTTTAACCTCACCTTTATCTCTATCTAAGTCAATATTAACTTCAAATTTTTCTATAATCTCTTTTATAGTTTTACCACCTTGGCCAATAATATCAGGGATTTTATTTGGATCTACATTAAAAATTTCAATCTTTGGTAAAATTGCTTCATTAACAACTATGTTTTGATTGGCCTCTTCCATTAATTGTAAAATGTGCTCCCTAGCTTCTTTTGCTTGATATAAAGCCTCTTTTAAAACTTGTTGCTCTATACCGCCAAGTTTTATATCCATCTGCAAAGCAGTGATTCCCTTGTAACTTCCTGCTACTTTAAAATCCATATCTCCATCATGATCCTCAAGACCCATAATATCTGTTAAAATAGCATATTTTTCATCTTCAAAAACAAGTCCCATTGCCACACCTGCCACTAGTTTTTCACTTTTTACCCCTGCGGCTCTTAAAGCCAAAGCACCACCACAAACAGTAGCCATAGAACTAGAACCATTACTTTCTAAAATTTCAGACACTAAACGAATAGTATGAATATAATCCGTATCAATACTAGGATGTAAAGCTCTTTTTGCTAAATTTCCATGCCCTAACTCTCTTCTACCTGGAGCTTTTATAGGAGTAGCCTCACCTACGGAAAAACCTGGAAAATTATAATTTACCATAAATTTTTCGCATATAGGATTTTTTTCTGTTAACAAATCTGACATTTGCGCATCATTATCACTTCCCAAGGTAGCTATAACTAAAGCTTGAGTTTGCCCTCTAGTAAAAAGACACGATCCATGTGCATTTGGCAGAATATTTGTCTCTATATCTATCTTTCTAACATCTTTCAAGCCTCTACCATCTGCCCTTTTATTTTCATTAAGAATTTGACTTCTAACAAGCTCTCTTTTGCACAAATATAAAGCTTTCTCAATATCTTCAATTTTCCATTCATTTTCAATAGCATTAGCTTCATTTTCAATCTCTTTTGCTATTTGTGAGATTTCACTTGCTCTTTCACTTTTTGCCATTTGGTTAATTGCAATTTTAAGCTTTGAGATATAGGAATTTTTAATAAAATCAACAATTTTGCCACCATCTGTTTCTATTTTAAATTCAAGTTTGGAATTTTTTCTATAAGCAGCAAAAACTCTTTCATATTCATTAGAGCCACGCAAAATCGCATTACCTGCAAATTCTAAAGCCTTTAAAACATCATCCTCATTAAGCTCGTTCATACAATGTTGACCATTTTGTTTGTTTGCTAAAGCTCTCATTTCTATCATTAAAAGCTCATCTTTAACACCTGCCACATAAAGGTCTAGGGTGCTATTTTTTAATTCACTATTGCTTGGATTTAAAACAAATTCATTATTCATACGACCTATTCTTACACCACAAACTGGCGCTTTTATAGGAATATCACTTAAATATAAAGCAATGCTTGCGGCATTTAAACTCATCACTTGCAGATCTACTTCAGGATCAGCAGAAAGAACCATTACTACAATTTGAGTTGGATAGGCATAGCCTTTTGGGAAAAGAGGTCTTAAACTTCTATCTATAATCCTTGCACTTAAAGTTTCATTATCACCTGGTTTAGTTTCTCTTTTTACATAACCACCTGGAATTCTTCCTGCTGCATAAGCTTTTTCTATATATTGTACCGTAAGAGGTAAAAAATCCTCTTCTACCATTTTTTCTTCTCTAGCAACAGTTGCCAAAACTACAGCATTTTTTTCTTGCATTAAAACTGCACCTGCTGCTTGTTTTGCAACCTTATTAGTCTCAAATATTTCAAGATGATTATTAATATTTATTTCATGTCGCATGATTTTTCCTTTAATATTTTCATCATAGGCAAAAACCAAATAAGCTTTTTAAATTTTAAAAATTAAAACTTAAAAAGCCTGTTTTTGTTTTGCCTATAAATTTATATCTAAACAACCGATTGTTTAGATATAAATTTATCTCTTTAATGGAAGATAATATTTACTTTCTTCTAAAATATCTAAAATTTCATGAGCTTGCAAAATCGTTTTATTTTTAAAATAAAACTCAATATTCACAAAATGATCAATTTTTTGCACACAATAAACCTCATCTACAAAAACACCGATATATTCATATACATCACTTGGCATTAAAGCAGTAGCATAAACAATACTATTTACTTCTTCTTTTAACAAACTTTTAATACATGAAGAAGCAGTAATTCCACTTTCGCAACCTTCATGCAATATTAAAATATTTCTCCCTTTTAAATCCTTTAAAAGATTTCCTTTTCTATAACGATACACATTTTTTAAAATTTTTTCTTCGTAGGTTCTATTGGCTTCACCATAAATATAATCTAAACTTATATCAAAAGCTTTAACTAAAGCCTCATTATAAACCAACTCCTTTGTTTCACTAATCATAGCTATTTGACATTCATCATTATTAGGAGCTTTAATTTGTTCTGTAAATAAAAAATCATATGGAATTTCTAATTTTTGTGCTAGTGCATCAACAAAAACTATCGATTTTAAAGAAGGTGTAATAATAATATAATCTTTTAGTTTGTTTAATGGTAATATATCATATAATTTCTCAAGTGCATCTTTTTCATCTTCAAAAAATATCATATCGACCTTTCATTTTCCTCTAAAGAAAAATCATAAGATACCCCGCCTAATGGATAAAAATTAAACATAAAATATACACCACTTTGATCTTTAGCACTAATACCACCACTTGTAAGTTTAGGTGAAATATCTTTGCGATACATCAAAGAATAATTCCAACATTTTCTTTGATAAGTATAACCTATTTCCCATTTTTCAGGATCTTTGTTCAAATCAAACCACAATCCGCCAAAAATTTGATAATTAGTATTTATATCATATTGGGCTTTAGTTCCTATAAAATTATATTTTTCATTTTCATACATTCTATAAGCATGGTTTAAACTAATCTTCCATTCACCATAATCAAACAAAGCTTCACTAAAAACCTTATCAAAACGATTATCAACTCCAGAATATTCAGCTTCATTTCTTAAACTTATATAATCATTGTAAAAATATTCTACAACATTATCAAAAGCACCAAAGCTACCTTCTTTAGTAAAGTATTTAACCTTCAAGTTATGATATAATTTTTTTTTGCCTAAAGTATTATAAAAATACTGATACATTAAAAAATTAAGTTGCTCAGGATCATTTTTTAACTCTACAAAATCTTCAGTGATTTCACCCGATTTAGCTCCAGGTAGAAAATAATTAACCCCTAAATATAGAGTATGATAAAAATTTTCATATGGCTTTGAAAGATCTGTATATAAAGAAAAATTATGAGAATTTCTAAATAAATGTTCTTGATTTTTAACATCTGTATTAGAATAATCTACAAAATTTGCATATATCCTTTCTGTGAACGCAAAATTTAAAAAATCATCAAAAAAACTCGTATGATAAATTAAAGGTAAATCAAAATCTAAAGTTTTAGCATAAATACCCGTATGTCTATAATACCTATGAAAAGAAGCATCCAAGCTATATTGTATATAATTATCAAAAAATCCATTTAAATATCTATGATATTGAAAAGATGGATATTCTTGTAAAGTATCTTTATTGCTAATTTTAGAAGTGTCTATATAATACTTTGCATAAGCACCATAATAATTATCATCATCTGATAAAAAATAATTTATTTTAGAAGTAACTAAAGAAGCTTCGGTTTTTGCGCTAGAACTTAAATTCATATAATCAACATCATTTAAATAAGTAGCATCAACCCATAACCCCTCTTGAAATTCTTTACCTAAAAGACTTTTAAATAAAGATTCATTTGAATATTTAACCTCCAAACCATAGTGTTCTTTATTTTTTAAATTTTCTTCTCTTTTATAACTTGATTTTTCGCCAAAAATACCACCGCTAATTTCACCTTGAGAATAAGGGGTATCAATAAATCTTAAAGTTGAGTATAAGCCATAACCTCTTTTTGTTCTAATCTGAGGTTCAAATTGAATGTCCGCATTATCATCAATAACATAATAAATTGGCTGATTATAATATAGCCCTTCACTTTGTTTTAAAACCACTTGGGGAATTAACAATCCGCTTTTTCTTTTAGTATCTACACTAAAACCAAAATAAGGTAAATACATCACCGGAACATTTTTTACATATAATCTTGCATTATAAAGATGTAAAAAATTACTCTCTTTGTTTAATTTGCCTTCATCAAAACGAATTTCCCAATCAGGATTTTCAACATTACAACTAGATACAACAGACTTTTTACTCGTTACAAATTTGTCATCAATTTTAGCTTGATGACATTGTAGCCAAACCTCCAAATCATTATTTGAAAAAAATAAATTTTTAAAAGCTGTAGTGTTATCTTTTAAGTTAATCTTCGTATAAGTAGAATTAGTTCTTTCTTTTTGCCCCCTTAAGATATTAACATCTCCAAAAAGCTCCAAATCTTTTGTTGTTTCATTAAATTTAGCCTCGCTTGCAGTTATCAAATAAAAATCAGATACCACAACTACATTATTTTTTGCCTCTATAATATCATTTTTTTTAACAACATCCAAAGCATAGATATCTACTTTAGAAGCATATAAACTTCCTATGCAAGCCAAAGAAAGTAATATTTTACGCAAGATCTATCACCACTGTTTTGGCCGCATAATCATGCCAAGTTTTTAAAACGATATTGCTTAAAGCCCAAGCAAAACCCAAACCATACAACATATCACTAATTTGCCTCACACCTGCTCTTAAAGCACTTTGAATGAAATTTGGTTTATCTAATAAGTTTTGATCAATAACCATAATCTTCAAAAGCATTTTTCCTAAAGTTGCGCCATATAAATATGTAAATAAACTATGATATGTAAATTGCAAAATTAAAGTTCCACCAGCAAAACGTATTAAAAGATTGTGAATTTCATCATAAGTTTGCATAGAACTAATCTTATCAAATAAAATAATACTCACAATAGCTAAAATCACAAAACTATCAACAATATAAGCTAAAAATCTTTTTTTAAAACTTGCTATTTTTAGCTCTTCTTTTTCTAGTTTGTCAAATAATTCTTGATTTGCGCTCATTTAAGAACCTGAAAAGCAATATCTTTTCTATGTTGTTTTCCTTTAAAATGAACATTATCACAAAGCATATAAGCGTTTTTTTGCGCTTCTTCAATACTTTTTCCAGTTCCTACACAAACTAATACACGACCACCACTAGCATATAGTTTGTTATTTTCTAAAATTACTCCAGCATAAGAAATATGAGAATTTTGCGGAATTTCTCCTATATCAATTAATGCTTTTGGAGAATCTTTATAAGGATAGTTTTTACTTGCACAAACCACACCTACTGCAAATTCATCTTTGATTTTTATACGAGTATTTGCAAGATTTTTATTCACACATGCTAAAAATAAATCCAAAGGATTTTCTATCAAAGGCATCAAAACTTCGCACTCAGGATCACCAAAACGCACATTGTATTCTAAAACATAAGGTTTATTATTTACAACCATCAAACCTATAAACAACACTCCAACAAATTCAGTACCCTCTTCTTTCATACCTTTAAGAGTTGGTACTACTATATCTTTTTTTACTTGCTCTAATAAATTTTCACTTGCTAAAATACTTGGAGCATATGCACCCATTCCTCCTGTGTTTGGTCCCTTATCATTATCCAGTAATCTTTTATGATCTTGTGCAGCAGGTAACAATATAAAATCATCTCCATCGCAAACTGCAAATACACTTAATTCAAATCCGTTGAGATATTCTTCTATAACAACAATCTTACCGGCTTCACCAAAACTCTCTCCGCTAAGCATATTTTTAGTAGCCTCTAAAGCTTCTTCATGGCTTTGAGCAATAATCACACCTTTGCCCGCACACAAACCATCTGCTTTTACCACTATAGGAGGAGTTAAACTCATAATAAATTTCTTAGCTTTCTCATAATCTGTTGTATTTAAAAATTTAGCTGTTTTAATTTTATATTTTTTTAAAAAACTCTTCATATAAGATTTTGAAGCTTCAAGCATAGCAGCAGCTTTAGTAGGACCAAAAATAGCAATATTATTTTCTTTAAAAAGATCTACTATACCCTCTGCTAGAAAATTTTCACTTCCAACTATACAAAGATCAATCTCAGATGCCTTTGCATAAGCTGTAATAACCTTAGGATCTTTCATATTAAGATTTGTTCCTATTTTAGCGGTAGCACCATTTCCTGGTGCAAAATAAAATTCCAAATTATCATTTGTTTTTTGAAGAGCCAAAGCGATAGAATATTCCCTAGCACCGCTTCCTAATATTAAAATTTTCATTATTTTCCTTAAAATATCAAAACCCAAATGGCCGGAGTATAAGTGTCTGACCCTCAAAAAGTCAAAGTATGCCATTAGGTGATTTTTAAAGGCTGCAGCTTCTCGCTTTTTTTTCAAAACTCAAACGAAGTCACAGAACACGGTAAATCACACATCACAGCTTATAATTAATGTGTTGGATCCTCTTTAATACCATATCGAACCATTTAGGCATTCTAATTATAACTAAGAAAACTTAAAAATAGGGTTTAAAAGGATTTTTATAAAATTTTGAATTTAGTTTTGGAGTCCTTTTTTAAAAAATACTTTCCTTCTAAAATAACATCAGCAACAGATGCCCAAATAGTTTTTTCATCTACATAAACTATATCAAATTCAGTATTTTTCATCAATCCTTGATAATTTACTTTTTTAGGTGCATGCTTAACAACATAATAAGGATTCATTGCAAAAATTTGGATTTTCATATTAACATATAAATCAGGATTGGAAGTAACTATTAAAAAACTTTTTTCACATTCTTTTCTTACTTTTTTAACATAAGAAAGCAATAATTGATCATTTGGATTTAGTGCATGTTTATTTAATCTATTTAAATAAAGTTCAGCAAAAGAAAGAGTGCAGAAAGAAATTTCGCTTGCAGTTTTAAAATAAGAATTTTTTATACTTGTTGATTTTAAAGATTTTTTCCAAATTTCTATATCTAATTTTGTAGCACATATATTTAAACCTTGTTTAATTTTCTCAAAAAGTTTCTCTCTAGCCATATTAAAACTATTATTAAAAATAGTAAGATTTTTTTCATAGAAAGACTTTCTCATTGCCTCTAATTTTTCAATGCTTTTTGTAAAATAATCTACTTCATTTTTTATTTCAACAAGCTTTTGTTTTTTACTTTGTATCATTTCTTCAAATTCTTGTCGTTTTTTGCCACTTTCTGTTTCTATTCTCGCTTGTTTTGATTTAATATCTGTAATCAAAGTACTCATTTGGCGATCAAGTGCTAATTTTCTATTTTTCCTATTGTCGATCGAAGCAAGAAGTGCTTGGTAATGACATTGATGAGACAAAAAGACTTCATCATACAAACGCTCCATGTTGATATGTTTTTGTTTATCTTTCATATCTTTATAAGCCATTTCAAGATGTACTATAATATTTTTCATAGCAGAAAAGTCAGCTTGGTTAATGGTATTATCTGAAAAAAGCAAAGTATCCAAAGCTTTATGTAAAAAACGCTTCATAGCAAAAAAATCTATAATATATGGCACCTCATCTGTATTAATATCTTTCACAGCATTGATTGATAGTGTTTCATTATAAAAATACCTTTGAATAGCTTGTGGGATAGTCAAATTTAGAGTAATCTTATCAAGATTATCATAATCGGTTTCTCTATAAAGCTCTTGAACATAAGCATCACGCCTTGTTAGTCTTAAATCCTCCAATTCATCATCACTATCTGTTTTCCAAAAATCTCTTTCTTTGATAAAATCATTATCTCCAAATTCTTGAAATTTAGAAGGTCTTAAATCTGTAATATGCTTTCCATCGGATCTAAACTCAACAAACATACCAACCGTTGGCATGCTTCTTTTATCGTGCCAAGCATGTTTATTAAATTCAAAAAATGTTTTTGCAAGATTAATTACTGTTCCTCTTCCAGTACCATCCACATAAACCATTATTTTTCCATGCATATCCAAATCCTTGATCTAAAGAAAAATTAAATTCTTATTTTAACTTTGTTTTCATAAATTTACAATAATATTTTAAAATTTATTAAAAATAACTATCTTAGGTATTTAATCTATGTTTTTATATCAATACTTTAAAAATCCAAAGCAAACAGGAGCATTTTGTGCAAGCTCAAAAAAACTAAGCAAACTCATAACCTCTCATGTCCAACATGCAAAAAATATTATTGAAATAGGACCTGGAACAGGAAGTTTTACCAAATATATCCTTAAGCAAAAAAATCATGATGCAAGATTTTTTGCAGTTGAAATTAATCCACATATGGCAAAAAAACTACAACAAAATATAAAAAATATAGATTTAGAAATTAGATCAGCGGAATTTCTACCTGATATGTTAGAAAAAAGAGCAATCAACAACGCAGACTTAATTATTTCTGGAATTCCTTGGGCTTTATTAAATTCCAAAGAACAAGATTTATTATTAAAGTCCATTCATGAGGTTTTAGAGGAAAATGGTTGCTTTGCAACATTTGCATATATACTGCCCACGCCAAAAGGAAGAGCTTTTAAGAAAAAACTTTTTACTACTTTTAGCAAGGTAGAAATTTCACCTATCATTTGGCAAAATCTCCCTCCTGCTTTTGTTTATTTTTGCACTAAATAACTATTCCCATTCAATAGTCGCCGGCGGCTTACTAGAAATATCATACACCACACGATTAATTCCTTCTACTTCATTAATAATACGGCGTGAAATATTTTCTAGTAACTCATAAGGTAAATGAGAAAAAGTAGCTGTCATACCATCACTTGCATTCACCACACGCACACAAACTGCATTATCATAAGTCCTATTATCACCCATTACGCCAACACTTTGCACATTTAAAAGCACGCAAAAAGCCTGCCATGTTTTATCATACCAACCACTGCTTTTTAATTCTTCAATCAAAATCACATCAGCTTTTCTCAAAAGCTCCAAACTAGGCTCATTTACTTCACCCATAATGCGTATAGCAAGCCCTGGTCCCGGAAAAGGATGACGATAAACTACATCTTTACTCAAGCCAAGTTCTATTCCTAAAGCTCTTACCTCATCTTTAAAAATTTCTTTTAGAGGTTCAATAAGTTTTAAATTCATCTTTTCAGGTAACCCACCCACATTATGATGAGATTTTATGGTTTTACTAGCCCCTACAACCGAACTTTCAATAATATCAGTATATAAAGTTCCTTGTGCTAAATATTTTACATCTTTATGTTTTTTAGCTTCTTCTTCAAAAACTTCTATAAAGGTATTTCCTATAATTTTTCTCTTTTGTTCAGGATCCCTAACACCTGCTAAGCGACTTAAGAAAATCTCCCTAGCATCAATACTAATTAGATCAATACCTAAAGTATGTCTAAACATATATTCAACTTGCTCTTTTTCACCGCTTCTTAAAAGACCATTATCAACAAATACTACTACCACTTGATCTTTTATCGCACTTGCTAGTAATGCAGCCACTACACTGCTATCAACCCCACCACTAACAGCACATAATACCTTATCATTACCTACTTCTTCTTTAATTTTTTGCGCTTGAGTTTTTGCAAAAGATCCCATATTCCATATACTATCACAATTACATGCATACTTAGCGAAATTTTTTAAGATGCTTTTTCCAAACTCACTATGTTGAACTTCAGGGTGAAATTGTAAAGCAAAAAATTTACGCTTTTCATCTCCAAATACACAAAAAGGACTATTTTCGCTTGTTGCTAAAACCTCAAAACCTTGTGGCAAATTTTCTACCTTATCAGAATGACTCATCCATACTGTTTGTTTTTTAGGTAAATTTTTAAACAAGTCACTATCATTTTGAATATCTATAGTTGCTTTGCCATATTCTTTATGACCTGCTGGAGCTACATTTGCACCAAAATGATGTGCCATAAGTTGCATACCATAACAAATTCCTAAAACTGGTATATTTAAATCAAAAACACCTTTATCACAAAAATAAGCATCATTTGCATATACACTAGCCGGTCCACCGCTTAAAATAATACCCTTAGGCTCTTTAATTTTAATTTCATCTAAACTTACATTAAAAGGTAAAATTTCTGCATATACGCCCTGCTCTCTTAATCTTCTTGCAATGAGCTGTGTATATTGCGAACCAAAGTCCAAAACCAAAATATCTGCTTTTTTCATCTAACTCCTTTATAAATTTAACAATTGAAATTGTACATACCAAACTATAATAGATACTATATATCCAACTAAAATCGTCCATACATATTTTAAATGAGAGTTAAAAGTATAAATTCCCTTCATTTTTCCCATTACCCCTACACCAGCTGCTGAGCCAAAGCTTATTAATGATCCTCCAATTCCTGCTGTAAGAGTTACTAAAAGCCATTGAGTATCATCCATACTTGGATTAGCTTTTAATACCGCACTCATAACCGGAACATTATCTACAATAGCAGATAAAAATCCTACGCCTATATTAATACTAGTAGCTCCAAATTTTGTATAAAGATCAGAAGCATAAGCAAGCCATCCAACAAAATGTAAAGCGCCCACAGCAGATAAAATTCCAAAGAAAAATAATAAAGTATCCATTTCAATACGCGTCATATAATGAAAAATATTTAAATCTTTTTTACCTTGTTTTCTATTGAAAAAATACATATATAAGCTGAGCAAAGAAAGACCAAAAATCATACCCCACATTGCAGGTAAATCGCAAATACTATGGATAAAAACTGCTAAAGCGATAGTTAAAAAACCAAGCACAATAAATACTTTACCACCTGGCTTAATTTCAACTTTTTCTAGATTATCTTTATGAAAATTTGGCTCAATATCAGGCACATAACGCGATAGCAAATAAGCCGTAAGAAACCATCCAATAAAAGAAGCAGGAAAAAGAGCAAAAAATTCAAAAAAGGTAGCTTTTTTTGCCGTCCAAACCATCAAAGTAGTAATATCACCAAATGGCGACCAAGCTCCACCAGCATTAGCTGCTACTACAATATTTATAGCACCTGGGATTAAAAATTCTTTATTATGTTTATCTATAGTTAAAAGTACAGTAGATAAAATCAAAGCTGTGGTAAGATTATCCGCAATCGGAGAGATAAAAAAAGCCAAAATTCCTGTTAGCCAAAATAATTTTCTATAAGTATAACCCTTGCTTACAAGCTTATATTTTAAAGTTTCAAAAACCGATCTTTCTATTAATGCTTCTATAAAAGTCATTGCTGCTATTAAGAAAAACACAATTTGTGCGATTTCCAAGATAAGATGATTAACACTTTCTTCAAGTATTTGTGTGTCTAAATCATTTACTACCATATATATACCAATGACAATAAAAGAAAATGTTCCTATAAACAAAGCAGGCTTAGTTTTGTTAATATGATATTTTTCTTCTGCTGCGATAAAATAATAACCTAATATAAAAATTATTAAAACACCTATACCCAAAGCACTAAAAGCCAAATTTAACTCATGAGTTTGACCTGCTAATAAAAAGCTAATACTAAAACAAAGTAAAAAAAGTATTCTACTCATATTTCACTCTCCAAAGATTGGAATTTTTTTATTTCCTTTACACTGCCATTATTATCTTTTATTTCATAAAATGGAGCAGCTTTATAACCACATGCACTTAAAAATATTAATAAAAAAAATGTTACAATAATTAAATGGAAGTTAAAAATGATATTAAAACAAGTCGTGATGTTATTGATATATTTGCTAATTCTGAAAAATATAAACATTATAGACCTTTAAAAGCACTTTTGCAATATAAAGAGTTTTTAAAACTGTTTAACCATAATCACCAACAAATGATTACTAAACTCTTTATAAAAAATAATACTTTGATTATTTTAGTTAAACACCACATTGCATATATGGAGCTTAATCACGATAATACCAAAAAAATGATTAAAAGTCTCATAAAAAACTATATTTTAGCTAAGCCAATGAGTAATTTTGCAAAAGTGGAAAATATAAAAATACTTAGCGACAAAAACTTTATATCCAAAAACAATACTTTTAGCGCACATAAAAAAACTCATCTAGAACTTTCTAATGGAAATTTTAAAAACCATTTTGAAAATCCTATTTTATATAATAAATTTGAAGAACTACGAAAGCTTATAAAAAATGCTTGAAAATGAACTCAAAACCTTGCCTAATTTACCTGGCGTGTATCAGTATTTTGATATACAAGGTAAGCTTTTATATGTAGGTAAAGCCAAGAATTTAAAAAACCGCGTTAGAAGTTATTTTAATTTCACTCCAAATCTTTGCCCAAATCCTAGCAATAGTTTAAGAATTCAAAAGATGATTAGTCAGACCCATCATTTAGAATTTATTACCACAAAAAGCGAGGCCGATGCTTTAATACTAGAAAATTCTTTTATAAAACAATTACACCCAAAATACAATATATTATTAAGAGATGATAAAACCTACCCTTATATTTATATAGACTTAAATGAAGATTTTCCAAGATTTGAGATTACAAGAAAAATCATCAAAAAAAATAAAATAAAATATTTTGGTCCCTTTTTTAAAGGTGCAAAAGAGCTTTTAAATGCTTTATATTTATCTTTTGAGCTAAGACAAAAGAAATCTTGCAAAGAACTTTGTCTTTTTTATCAGATTAAGCGTTGCAAAGGTCCATGCGAGCAAAAAATTTCCAAACAAGAATATGAAAAAATTATCCAAAAAGCCACACAAGCTCTTTTAAATCCCTTATCTTTAACAAAAAATTTAGAAAATAAAATGCTTGAATACGCAAAGAGTGAAAACTACGAAGAAGCAGCTCTTATAAGGGATCAAATTAAAACAATTGAAGATTTAAGTGTAAAAATACAAATAGACCTTGCAAAATTAGAAGATTTTGATATTTATGCTATTTATTGCGAAGAAAACATACTCTCCATGGTGCGTTTTGTAATAAATAATGGTAAAATCATTAGTTCAAATCATAAAATACTAGCTCTTAATAATCAAAACGAATTTGACTTAAATGCAATTTATAAACAATATATTCTAGAAAATTACACACAAGAATCTCCAATAAAATCAACTCATATTTATACACACAAAGATTTTGAAGATATGAAGCTACTGCAAGATCTACTCAGCGAGAGATTTTCTAAAAAATTTTACCTTAAATCGCCAAAACTTGGTGAAAAAAAAGCCCTATGCGAGCTTGCTCTAGAAAATGCAAAAATAAACATACAAAAGCATTTAAAAAATGAAAGTTATTTATTTTTAAAAGAATTAAAAGATTTTTTCAATCTGCAAAATTATCCCAATCATATAGAAATTTTTGATAATTCTCATATGCAAGGTGATGCAATTGTAGGTGCTTTAGTAGCCTTCAAAGATGGGAAATTTGATAAAAGCTCTTATAGACACTATTATTTATCTTATAAAAATGATTATGATCAAATGCTTCAAATTCTTAGTAAAAGAGCTTTATCCTTTGATAAAAATCCACCGCCTGATTTATGGCTGATTGATGGTGGGAATGCCTTATTGAAACTAGCAAATGATATTATTAAAAGTTCTGGAGCAAATGTGGATATTTTAGCTATATCTAAAGAAAAAATAGATGCTAAAGCTTATAGAGCAAAAGGAAGTGCAAAAGATAAAATTTATACTCAAGAAGGAAAAATTCAACTTTCTACCGATGATAAAAAATTGCAATTTTTACAAAAATTACGCGATGAGGCACATCGCTTCGCAATTAGTTTTCACCAAAAAACAAAAAGAAAACAGGACCTACAAAGCTCTAAGTTGATACAACTTGGAATCTCTCAAGGTTATATTAAAAAATTTTTAGATTATTATGGTAGTTTTGATAAAATCAGTAAAGCCGATTTTAATGAATTAAAATCACTTTCCAATGCAAAGACAGCTAAATTAATCAAGGAAAATTTATGATATTATTTATTAGTCTTTTGACTTTAATTTTATGTTTTTTAAATTATTATTTTTTATATCCAATTGATCAAAAATTATTCTATATTTATACCTCTATTAGTATTTTAATATTTATCGCTACATGTATTTATTTAATCATAAAAAATCAAAAACTTAAAAAAGATAATATCATTATTCAAGAAATAGAAAAATTTTTAAAAATATCAAGTTCAACCTCTTTAATAGATCTAAAAGAAAAATTAAAAACATCATTTGAGCTAACGCAAAAACAATTGCAAGATCAAAAAATACAAAACAAACTTTTACAAAAAAACTTGCAATATCTTATTCAAAGTTTTAACTATATGCGATTAGAAAATTCCATTACACTAAAGCCGATTTTAAAAAAATATCAAATAAATACAAAAACAAAAAATATTATTTTTAAGAATATCCACGCATGCATTGTAAATGATGATATGATTGAAAATTTTTTATTACAATGTATTTTATTAGATATAGGCATTAGTAGTGAAATTTTTGATGATTTTCAAAAAGTAGAGAAAAAATATTCCTTTATTATTTCAAAGAAGAAAATAAAAAATACGCTAAACTACACATTTGTAGATGTCAATGTCAAAGATCTTATCAATTTTTTAAGTACAAATTTTAAAGAAGAAAGTTATCAAATAGCAAATTTATACAATATATTGATTTTTAAATCTTCTAGTTTTGAAAATAATCTAATTTTAAATATAACCAATCAATTTTGCTCAAATAATCAAATCGTAGATAGCCTAAGTGATTTTAAGAATGCTTTAAAATTAAATTTTAGATTAATTTTGGTTGATTATGAAGTCATAAAGTTCGATATTTTACATTTTACTCAAATACTACATGAGTATAAAATACAAAATTCACAAAATAAAATTTTACTTTTTACCAAAAATAGAGTTAAAAATTGCGATTTTGCCGATGAAATTATAAATGACATTAGCAAAAATGAATGGATAATTTTACTTAAAAAATATATCAATCAAGTTTAGTTCTATGATTAATAGCCTTATGTAAAGATATAAAATCGACATTTTCCAAACTAACACCGCTTGGAATACCTTGGGCTATTTGGGAAAAACTCAAATTTAAATCCTTTAATTTTTCCTCTATAAAAAAAACTACAGCATCTGAATTTAAGCCTTGAGTAAAAGCGAAAAAAATTTCTTTAGTATTTTTGTTTTCAATCATTACTCTTAATTTAGTAATATTTTCTTCGTTAGTATTTTCTAGTACAAAATAAAGCCCATCATAGCTTTTACTATCTTCTAAAATTAATACATCTTTAGGATCTTGCACTATACAAATAATATTATTATTTCTTTCTATATCAGAACAAACTTCACATAATTCATTTTCACTTAAAGCCCCGCATTGTATACATTTTTTAATTCCTCTAATGGATTCTTCAATACTATAAGCAAGTTTAGAACCTAGCAAAGGATCTTTTATACAAACATAATAAGCAAGTCTTAATGCGGACTTTTTACCGATAGTAGGCAATGCAGAAAATGCATTTACCAATTCATTAAATTTTTCTAAATCTTTCAAGTCATTTTAACCTTGAAAAAACAATCTTAAAAATATGATAACCATCTTCATAACTATAAGTTAAATTATAACCATGAAGATTGCAAATATTATTGATAATATAAAGCCCTAATCCCATACCTTCAACTTGAGTATTTTGTTCTCTTACAAAAGGTTTCAAATAATAATCAAAAGTTTTTTTAAGTTGAACCCCTTTATTTCTAACAATTACATAGTCCCCTGAACATATAATCTCACAAGCTTTATCGTCAGAATATTTAATAGCATTATCAATCAAATTTTTAAGCATTAAGGAAAAAAGTTCTAAATCAGCAACAATCATAGTATCTTCTTTGTAAGAAATCTTAACTTTTTGATAAAAATCATCTCTCATGAGATAATCTTCAGCCTGCTCTAAAATTAAGCTCAAATGATAAGTTTGCAAATTTAGCTGGCAATTTCTAGATAAAACTTTTTCAATTTTACCAAATTCATCAATCAATAATTCAAGTCTTTCAAAAATCGCTACTAAGCGGTCTTTTTGCTTTTGATTGTCTAGCATCTCACAAACTATCCTACCTTTTCCAATAGGTGTTTTAAGTTCATGCATAATCATTCTTAAAAAAAATTGTCTTGATTTTACTAATTCTTGTATTTTATTAATAGCATGATCAAATTCAAAAGAAATTTCTGAAATCTCATCATTAATTTGTAAATATTCGGATAAAGGTTCTATTTTTCCAGCACTAATATTTTTAATTTTCTTTTTTAAAATTTTTAAAGGCATTAAAGATCTTAAAACAGAAAAATATAAAAATATAATCAAAATCAAACTAAAAAAGAAACTTAGTAAAAACAAATACTCTAAACGCGTAGATGCATTTAGCTCATAAAGCTGCTTTAAATTAACTTGTTCAACATAAAAAAAAATTTGATTATGATAAATAATAGAAGAAAAACTACCGTAAGCAGAATTAACCTTAAGCACCTTTTCACCTTTTGCAACTATATGTTTTGCACTGCGTTCATTTTCAACTATTTTAAAAGACTTAGAAAGAAGATAATCATGAATTGAAAAACCTTCTTTTCTTTCTAAATTATATATAATTTTTTCTACAATTTCTTTTTGTCTATTTTGCTCATTGGTTAAATAAGAATCAACCTGAACCTTACCCAAGAGCACAAACAAAGCACAAACAAACAAAAAAGCCGTTGCGAAAAGAACGGTAATCTTAAGATTAATAGTTACTTTCATCCTATTAATTTATATCCTATCCCTCTAACTGAAAAAATATGCTTTGGTGCCTTCGAACTATCGCCGATCTTAGTTCTAAGCCTACCAATAATTACATCTAAACTTTTAGAATCTTTATCTTTCAAGCTTTTGCAGTGATACACAAGCTGCTCTCTGCTAACTGAAAATCCATGTTGTCTTATCATATAACTTAAAATTTCATATTCAGCAGGAGTTAAAATTAAAACCTCTTCATTGTAACTAATCTCATGTCTTTTTTCGTCAATTTTAAAAGCTGAATTAATTATTTTTTCAGGAGTTTCATTTACGCGTTTTGAACGACGGATTAAACTCATAATTCTTGCATGCATTTCTTTAGGATCGTAAGGCTTTGGTAGATAATCATCCGCACCTATTTGAAGTCCTACAATTTTATCACTTAAATCGCTTCTAGCTGAAGAAATAATAATAGGAATGCTATATTTTTCTCTTATTTCGCGACAAACTTCAAGACCATCAAGTCCAGGTAAAGTTAAATCAAGAATTAAACAATCATAATTTTTTATACCAGCACTCATTCCCAAATACGGATCTTCATAATTAGTAACTTTGATATTAAATTGGGCCAAATATTCTGCTAAAAACTCTGCAAAATCTGGATCATCTTCGATCATTAAAACATTAATCATCTCTACCCCTTATTAGTGAAAATATGTTACAAACTTAATATTATAACACATAATTTAACTATTCATTTATTTTTTTGCTAAAATTATAATATTAATTTTTCAAGAGAGGAAAAAAGTGGAACTTAATTATTATGAAATATTAGAAATTTCTCAAACTTCAGATAAAGAAACTATAAAAAAAGCTTATAGAAAAATGGCATTAAAATATCAT
This sequence comes from Campylobacter sp. CNRCH_2007_0968H, assembly GCF_025773245.1. Lineage (NCBI taxonomy): Bacteria > Pseudomonadati > Campylobacterota > Epsilonproteobacteria > Campylobacterales > Campylobacteraceae > Campylobacter > Campylobacter sp. CNRCH_2007_0968H. The sequence continues at coordinate 18,176 of NZ_JAKMTQ010000012.1, forward strand.
CCTGATAGAAATCAAGGAGATAAAGAAGCTGAAGAAAAATTTAAACTTGTCAATGAAGCTTATGAAGTACTTAGTAATGATGAAAAGCGAAGTATATACGATAGATACGGCAAAGAAGGATTAAAAGGACAGGCCGGTGGTTTTGGTGGTTTTGGAGATGTTGATTTAGGGGATATATTTTCAAGTTTTTTTGGAGATGGATTTGGTTTTGGAAACTCAACGCGTAAAAAAGAAAGGGAAAATAAATATCCACATGATTTAAAAATAGCGGTAAAGATTAGCTTCAAAGAGGCTGTTTTTGGCTGCAAAAAAGAAATTGATTTTACCTATAAAACATTTTGTAAAATATGCAATGGTAGTGGATCAGAAAATGGAAAAGAAGATACTTGTTCTCATTGTGGAGGAAAAGGACAAGTTGGTGTTAGACAAGGTTTTATGACTTTTGTACAAACTTGTGATCATTGTAAGGGCAGTGGGAAAATAATAAAAAATAAGTGTAAAACATGCCATGGAAATGGTTATGAAGAAATAAAAGATCATATAGAACTTGATATACCAGAAGGTATTGATAGTGGTATGAGTCTTAGAGTGCAAAACAAAGCAAATAAGCTTCCAAATTCTTCTCAAAGAGGTGATTTGTATATCAAAATCGTTGTAGAAGATGATAATAAATTTATTAGACATGATGATGATATATATACCATAGTACCTGTATTTTTTACCCAAGCTGCTCTTGGAAAGACAATTAAAATTTCCACCATAAGAGGAGAAGCTGATCTTAAACTTCCAGTGGGTGCAAAAGATAAACAAAAATTTGAATTAGCTAACGAAGGTGTTAAAAATATTCACAATGGAAAACTTGGTTCACATATTGTACAAATTGAAATAAAATTTCCAAAAACACTTACTGATGAACAAAAAAATCTACTATTGCAACTTGAAAAAAGCTTTGGCTTAGAAAATGAGGAAGCTTTTATAGAACAAGAAAGCTTGTTTGATAAAATCAAATCTTGGTTTAGTCACTAAGGAAGTTTTAAAGCCATCTCCATGGCTTTATAAATTTCTTCTGTTTTTTGACACTCTAAAAATAACTCAAAAGCAAAAACACCTTGCCATAAAAGCATTTGCGTGCCATCTTTTATTTTTAATCCATTTTCTCGTGCTAACTTTAAAAAAGATGTTTCTCTACTATAAATAACATCAAAAGCATACTTAGCTTTTTGAAAAATATTTTTTAAAATCCTTTCTTCACAAGGTAAACTTTCATCATGTAAACCCACACTAGTCGTATTTATTACCAAATCAAATTGTGTATTTAAATCAAGTTGATCATATAAAAAACATGGATAGATGGTTAAATTTTCAAATCTAGCACTAGAGCGATTTGCTATTGCAACTTCAATATTTATAGATTTTAAAGCATAAGCTAAAGCTTTAGCGGTGCCACCAGCACCTAAAATCAAAGCATTTTTAATAGAAAAAAAATTTTCAATTGCTTTTAAAAATCCTAGATAATCTGTATTATAAGCATAAATTTTGTTATTTTTATTTAACAAAGTATTAGCAGATCCTATTTGCTTAACACTTTCATCACAAAAATCTGCAATTTTATACGCTTCTTCTTTAAAAGGTATAGTAATATTTGCTCCATCAAATTTTTGAACAATTTCTTTTAATTTTGCTTTATTTTTTAAATGGTATCTTGTATATATTGCGTCTTTTTTAAGAACTTGTAAAGCATTATTGTGCATTCTTGGGGATTTAGAATGCACAATAGGATCACCTATAACTGTGAAAATTTTCATTTTACTCTAAAAGTAAAAGCACCTTTTGCGATTTTAGAACGCACCTTTTCTAATTCAGCCTTTAATTCGCTTTCTTTATAAGGCCCAACTAAAACTTTTGTAAGTTCTTTGCCATTTACTGTTGTTTTGTAAATTTTATAATCATATCCATTTTCTTTAAGTATACTCAATTCTTTGGACTTTGGATCAAGACTACTTAAAGAAAAAACTTGGATATAAGTACCTGCTGCAAGGTGTGTTTGAGTCTGCGGTGTTTTTATGCTCTCAAACAATTCATTTGCATTGCTTTGCTCTGGAGCTTTTGGCTTTTCAACAACATTAGTTTTTGATTTTTCAGAAGGTTTTTGAATTGGTTTTTCTATAGATTTTTCTACAGGCTTAATCTCTTCTTGTTTTTCTTCCACCTTAGCTGGTTCTTCTTTTGGTTCTGTTGATGTAATTTGATCTAATACACTATTGCTTGGAATTTCCTGTTTTTCCTCTATGGTATTATTTGCATCAGCCAATGAACTTTCTTCTTTCAGTTTTCTAGCTAAAGCTTCAAATTCATCCTCTTCTTTAGTATTATCTGTAATAGGCAAAGAATTAAAATTATTTTCATAAGAAGCTTGCTCTTGCGGCTCTGATGGCATTTGTAGTGATTTTTCCTCGCCTGGATCATTAATTAACTTCATTGCTATCATTACTACCAAAAACACAATAATTAAAATAATCGATCTGAGTAAAATTTTTTTAAGTTTTTCACTTTTATTGCTTTTTTGCAAGATAATATCATCAAATTCATTTTTGTTGTTTTCTTCCATTTTTCATCCTTTCAAAAATTACATATGTTTAGACCAAGAAGCGCCACGCTCTTTTTGATAAACCTCATAAGGTAAAGTTAAAATATTAAATTCCTTAGGTATATCCATACTAGGAAAAACTTTCCACTCTACAGGCATTTTTTGAGAAAAAAGCAAAGATAATTTTGATCCCAAAGAGCATGCTTCATTAAAAGTAGTATGTCCTTTATGGATATACAAATGCAAATGATTATTAGTTCTTGTTTTATAGGCAGTAAAATTTATAAAACCTTCTTCCCTTAAAACAAGCTGTGCTCTATGCCAAAAACGCTCTGCGTTAAAACCATTGTAATCAAATACAATATTTTCAACCTTATCAAAACTATTAATCAAAGAGTGTGCTACAATAATCTTTTTTTCCATATGTTCTTGTATAACATTAGCTGTCAAAGGAGCATTTACTTTTTCGAATTTATCAAAAAAAATTCTACCTTTATGCTCATATTTGTTAATTATAGCATTACGCTTAATATAATAATGGCTTGTAACCATTTTAATTAAAGCCAAATCCATAGTTGTAATCAAAATAAAGCCCTTTCATAAATAATAAAATTACTTGCCAAATTTTTCAGTTTAACTTTAATCTCTTCTTGTAGTTTTGTATTTTGTATATCATCTAAAATATCAGCTATATAATTTGCAACAATAGCAATTTGCTCCTCTTTAAAACCTCTTGCTGTTAAAGCTGCTGTTCCAAGTCTTAAACCACTCGTTACAAATGGACTTCTAGTTTCCCCTGGAACCGTATTTTTATTTGCTGTAATACCTGCTCTTTCTAAAGCTAAATCTGCATCTTTACCACTAAAATCTTTATTTAAAAAGCTTAATAAAATTAAATGATTATCAGTACCACCGCTAACTAAATCATATTTTCTATCTATTAGAACTTGAGCCAAGGTAGCAGTATTTTTAATGATTTGCTTAGCATAAATTTTCCACTCATCACTTAAGTTATATTTAAATCCAACAGCTTTGGCGGCAATTACATGCATTAATGGACCACCTTGAATACCCGGAAAAATTGCAGAATTGATTTTTTTGGCAATTTCTTCATCGTTACTCATAATAATCCCGCCTCTTGGACCTCTTAAAGTTTTATGTGTTGTAGAGCTTACAACATGAGCATAGGGAAACGGGCTAGGATGCTCACCTGCTACAACCAATCCTGCAATATGCGCAACATCAGCAAATAAATATGCGCCAACCTCATCTGCTATTTCTCTAAATTTAGCAAAATCAATCACTCTAGGATAAGCACTAGCACCACAAACAATAAGTTTTGGCTTAACTTCTTTTGCTATCTCTCTAACTTTATCATAATTAATTCTCCCATCAAGCTCTACCCCATAAAAAAAACTTTCATAAACTTTTCCAGAAGAACTTACTTTAGAACCGTGAGTTAAATGTCCTCCGTGACTTAAATCCATACCCAAAATTCTATCACCAGGATTTAACAATGCCATGTATACACCTTGATTTGCTTGAGAACCTGAATTAGGCTGTACATTGGCAAAATTACAATTAAAAAGTTTTTTACATCTTTCTATAGCAATTGTCTCAATTTCATCAACAAATTCGCATCCACCATAATATCTTTTACCAGGATAGCCTTCTGCATATTTATTTGTTAAAATACTCCCCATTACTTCCATTACTTCTGGTATAGTGAAATTCTCACTCGCTATCATTTCAAGACCATCACATTGTCTTGCTAGCTCCTTTTGGGTTAAATCAAAAATTTCTTTATCAAAATTTTCCAACATTTACTCTCCTTTTACCTCATTTTTAAGTGGCCTCATAGCTGGGAAAAGCACTACATCACGAATTGATTTTTTATTAATTAAAAGCATAACTAGCCTATCTATTCCTATACCTTGACCTGCAGTTGGTGCCATAGCATAGCCCAATGCATTAACAAAATCTTCATCCATTTCGCATGCTTCCTCATCACCTGCATTTTTAGCTTCAATTTGCTTTAAGAATCTCTCATATTGATCTAGCGGATCATTAAGCTCATTAAATCCATTAGCAATCTCTCTACCCGCGATAAACAATTCAAATCTTTCAGCAATATCCTTATCCTTGTCACTCCTTCTAGACAAAGGACTTATAGAAACAGGAAAATCTATTACAAAAGTGGGATTAATCAACTTATCTTCAACATAATTATCAAAAAGTTCAGCTTGCAAATGACCTAATTCTAATTTTTCATTGACTTCAAAGCCATCTTTTTTTAATTTTTCTAAGATTAATTCTTTATTATTAATAAGCTCATCATCTAAACCGCCATATTTTTTCAAAGCATCTTTATAAGTAATTCTTTCAAATGGTTTAGAAAAATCAATTATTTTTTCATCAAATTCGAGCTTTTTACCTAAATTTAATTTATCCAAAAGCATAGCAAAAAGCTCTTCTGTTAAGTCCATTAAATCATGATAATTGTGATAAGCCCAATAAAACTCGATTGTAGTAAATTCAGGATTATGTGTTAAATCCATTCCTTCATTTCTAAAACACCTATTAATCTCATAAACTGCCTCAAAACCACCTACAATCAAACGCTTTAGGTATAATTCTGGAGCAATTCTTAAAAATCTTTCCACACCTAAAGCATTATGATAAGTCACAAAAGGCTTTGCATTTGCTCCTCCTGCAATAGGATGCATCATTGGTGTTTCAACCTCTAAAAATCCTTTATTATCAAAAAAAGACCTAATGTAAGAAACAATTTTAGAACGCAAAATAAAATCTTTTCTTACTTCACTATTCATAATCATATCAAGATATCTTTTTCTATATCTTTGCTCAATATCTGTCAGTCCATGATATTTTTCCGGTAAAGGCACTATGGCTTTTGTAGCTATTTGAATTTGCTCTACATGAAGACTAAATTCTCCTGTTTTAGTCATAAAAGGAAAACCTTTAACCAAAACAATATCTCCTGCTTCAAGATATTTTTTTAAAATAGCAAAATATTCTTCTCCTAAAATATCTTGATTAAAATAAATTTGAATATTATCTTGCTCATCTTCTATATTGGCAAATACCGATTTACCAGCTATTCTAAGAAGTTTTAATCTTCCTGCTAACACTCCATATACTTTTTCATCACGCTGATTTTCCGTATCTTTAATGTATGCAAATTTATTTTTATATTCAACTATACTCATTTCTTTTTTCAAAAAATGTGGATATGGATTAATTCCTAGCTTTTTTAATTCTTGCGCTTTTTGAATTTTTTGTTGTTCTAAAATATTATCAAACATTAATTTTACCTTTATTTTTTACTACATTGCGGACATAACCCATAAAGTTGCATTAAATGCCCTGTTAATTTAAAATTATATTCTTTTGCTATTAACATTTGTTGCTGTTCGATAATAGAATTTTCAAATTCAACTATTTCTCCACAACTTTTACAAATTAAATGATCATGATGGGGTTTATTTGCGAGTTCAAATTTCTTCCCTGAAGCTCCAAAAGATATAGAAGTAGCCATACCTGATTCTTCTAATAAATTTAAAGTTCTATAAACTGTAGCGATTCCTACATTTAATTCAGGATTTTTTTGCTTGATTTCCACATACAAACTTTCTGGGGTATAATGCATATCACTATTATATAAAGTTTTCAAAAGCACTTCTCTTTGTTTGGTATATTTTAAGCCATTATCCTTAAGTGTCTTCTTAAAGCGCTCAAGTAAAACATCATATTCTATATTTTCAATTTGCATTATTTACCTCCGAATTTAGACTTATATTAGAATCTTTAATTCTTTCTTCTATTTTTTCTAAACTATTTTGAGTAAAATCAGTATTCATTATAAATTCACCTGTTTTTCTAAGTAAATTTAAAGTATGACTATTGTTTGCATATTTTTCTAAACTTGAATTTAAAAATTCTATATTATTAATACAAGCAACTAAAATTGCAAAAATTAAAAATATTTTAGCACTTCCAAATAAAAATCCACCTATACGATCTATAAAACCAAGACCACTCATGCTAAACATTTTTGATAATATATTTCCCAAGGCCATACATGCTATCCATATCACGATTAACAAAACTAAAAAACCTGCAAAAATAGCAAGATTTTCATTTTCAATTGCATAAAAATTATTATTGATAATCTCTGCTACCTCTTTAGCATATCTTGAAGCAAGTAAAACCCCACCAACTATACCCAATAAACCAAAAATTTCTTTAAATAAGCCACTCACCAAGCCTTTTAAGCCTAAAATTACAGTCAAACCTAAAACAAAAACATCAAACCACGAAAAATTTTCCATATACGCTAAACTCCAAATATTTTATTCAATTATTTTAGGGACTATAAAAAATCCATCTTGAGAATTTGGAGCATGCTTACTTATCGTATCTATCACATCAGATTTTTTACTCTCATCATTTCTCAATAAGGTTCCACCATTTGTTGTGCTAGTCATGGCTTCTATATCATCAAGTTTTAATTCATCTAATTTTTCCACAAAATTAACAATTTGGCTTAATTGCTCTTCTAGTTCTTGTCTTTTTTCATCTGCTATTTTTAGAGCACTTAGCTTTTCAAGTTTAGTTAATAATTTATCATCAATTTGCATCATTTACCTTAATTTTAATTTTATAAAACTCTTTGGTTTAGATTGAAAATTATAACATAAAATAATTTATTTTTTCATTTTTATATGTTACAATTATAGACTTTAAAATTACAAAATAACATTTTTTATATTAATAAAGGAAAAATATGGCTTTAAAAGAAAATTTAAAAGCAGTAAAAGAAGAATTAAGCTCTCAAGAGCAAATGATGGAAAATTTTATCAAATCAGAACGCTTTATAAGAAAATACAAATATTATTTTATTGCTCTTATTGCTCTTTTAGTTCTTTATTTTAGTGGAAGTTATATTTATAATATAAAACAAGAAAAAAATATCCAAGAAAGTAATATCATTTTTAATAATCTGTTAAAAAATCCTTCAGATCAAAAATTAATTGAGGAATTAAAGCAAAAAAATGTAAATTTATACACCATATATATTATGGGTCAAAATAATCAAGATCTTAATCAAACCTTGAGTCTTAATATAGATCCCTTGTTAAAACAAATAGTGCTTGCCCAAAACAATCAAAAATCAGATTTTCTAAAAGATTATAATACTCTATTAATAGGTTTTGAATTTTTAAAACAAAATGATTTTAAAAACGCAGATGTTGAATTTAATAAAATACCTATAAATTCTCCTTTATGGCAAATCATCACAAGCTTAAAACACTATCAAGGAATAAAATGAAGCATTTTTATTTATTTATTATTACTTTAATATTTTTTAGTGCTTGTGGCACTAAAAGGGAATACTATCAACCAACACAACTAGAACAACTTCCTTATAATTCTAAAAATATTAATGGAAAAATAGTTAATTTTAACAACAATATTGCTCAGTTAAACAATAATACTTTCATAGACAATAAAGGAAATATTACTGCTTTAAAAATAGATAAAAACTATAATATTTTAAATATCCGTCAAGAAGAAATTCTTATAGCTGATAATGATGGGAATTTTAAAATTTTAAATTTACAAGGTGAAGAATTATTTTCTCATAAATTTAACGAAAGTGTAGTAAGTGCTAATGTAGATGGGGATGATATAGCTTTGATTTTAGCAAGTAATACTTTAGTGTATGCTAATAAAAATCTTGGTATAAGAATGCTACAAAATTTAGGCACTGCTTATGCTCAAGATAGTCGCTATGCTAATCCTTATTTTTTAAATACCATTATCATATACCCTATGCTTAATGGAAAATTAGCCATACTTAACAAAAGTACACTAAAAGTTAGTAAAGAAATTTTAGTAAGTAGTGAAGAATTTTTTAATAATATCATCTATCTTCATGTTAAAAACAATACAATGGTTGCCGCAACAGCACAAAAAATCATCGTTGTAACACCAAATAGAACTTTATACTTAAACGAAAACATCAAAGAAGTAAATATTAACGATAAAGAAATTTTTATATTAACAAAAGATGGAAGAGTTATCAAAAATGATTATAATCTTAGAAAAATTGATGAAATAAAATTTCAATTTGCTTTATTTTCCAAAAGCACATTATATAATGATTCTTTGTATATATTTGAAAAAACTGGCTATTTAATTAAATTAAATACAAATCTGAAAGATTTTACCGTATATAAATTAAATGAAGCTATTGATAAAAAAAGTTTTATGGCTAATGGTAAATTTTTCTATCACAATAAAGTTTTACAATTAAATTAAGATGAATCAAGAACTAAGCGATATTCTTATTAAACATGGAATTATTTTAAAAAATATTAATTCTTTAGATATCCATGCTTTTAGCAAAAAGAAAAAACTAATTTGCTTTTATGGAGAAAATACAAAAAAACAATATTGTTTATTTTTATTTTCTTTTGCAAAAAGTAAGATTTTAAAAAAAGATGGTTTAGAATTTGAAAATATTTTTCAAAACATAAGTCAAATTTTAAATTTAAAATTTAAAAATCATTTTATTTTTCATCAGTCTCTAATTTGCTCAAAAGCAAAAGAATATTTATTCACCAAAGGAATTCAAAATTATGCTTTTGTGTGATATTGGCAATACAACTGCAAGTTTTTTAAATGAGCAAAAATTTCATTCTATGAGCATAGAGCAATTTTTACAGTATGAGCCGACACAAAAAGTGTTTTACATCAATGTTAATCCAAATTTAGAGCAAAGATTAAAGCAAAATCCTTTATTTATTAACCTTGCTCCATATTTTAATTTTGATACTATTTATAAGAATTTAGGAGTTGATAGAATAGCAGCTTGCTATACCATAGAAGATGGGGTAGTAGTTGATGCTGGCTCTGCAATAACTGTGGATATTGTTTCAAATTCAATCCATCTTGGAGGATTTATCCTGCCTGGTATTGAAAGCTACAAAAAATCTTTTGCTAGTATTTCTTCTCGCTTAAAACACGAACTTAACACTCAAATAAACTTTGATGCCTTTCCCCAAAGAACTATTGATGCCTTAAGTTATGGAGTTTTTAAAAGTATATATTTACTTATAAAAGATAGTGCATATGATAAAAAGTTATATTTCACAGGTGGCGATGGGCAATTTCTTGCAAATTTTTTTGATTATGCAATTTATGATAAATTTTTGATTTTTAGAGGTATGAAAAAAGCTGTTTGTGAAAATTTTATACTTTAAAAGATTAACCATATCTTTGGCTTTTCAATTATAAGCTTTATTTAAACTCAAAACAACTATATTTTGATATTATTAGCAAAATCAAACATACACAAAAGGAATTGATGATAATGGATCGAAAACACTTTGATGCCGTGGTGATTGGCGGTGGGATTTCTGGTGCTGCAGCATTTTACGAATTAGCAAGATATACTGATATTAAAAGTATTGCATTATTAGAAAAATACAATAACGCTGCAACATTAAATAGTCACAGCACAAGTAATTCACAAACCATCCACTGCGGTGATATAGAAACTAACTATACCTTGGAAAAAGCAAAAAAAGTTAAAAAAACAGCAGATATGATTGTAAAATATGGGCTCTTGCAAAATGCACAAAATAAATTCATGTATTCACACCAAAAACTTGCACTTGCAGTTGGGGAAAAAGAATGTGAATATATGAAAAATAGATATGAAGAATTTAAAGAATTATATCCTTATATTAAATTTTACACAAAAAATGAAATCAAACAAATAGAACCAAATGTTGTTTTAGGTGAAGATGGTGTCAATGATAGGGCGGATAATATAGTAGCTATGGGTGTAGAAGAAGGTGAAATTTATACCACAGTAGATTTTGGACTTATGAGTCAAAATCTCATAGAGCAAGCTTGTAAACAAGGTAAAGATACTCATGTTGCTTACAATCAAGAAGTTGTGTTTATAGAAAAAAAAGATGATATTTTTTATATAAAAACAAGAGATTTTAAAGAATATAGTGCAAAATCCATTATCGTCAATGCAGGCGCACACTCATTATTTTTAGCACATAAAATGGGTATAGGTTTAGACAAATCTTGCTTTCCTGTTGCAGGAAGTTTTTACATGGCAAAAAGAAAAATTTTAAATGGTAAGGTTTATATGGTGCAAAATCCAAAACTCCCATTTGCTGCACTACATGGCGATCCTGATTTACTAACTAACATGAACACCCGTTTTGGTCCTACTGCTTTAGTTATTCCTATGCTAGAAAGATACCATGGCTTTAAATCTTTACCTGAATTTTTTAAAACACTTAATCTTGATATGAATGTAATTAAAATTTGTTTTAATCTTTTTAAAGATTCTACTATTAGAAATTATATTCTTTATAATTATTTATTTGAAATTCCTTATATCAACAAAAAACTTTTTGTAAAAGATGCTAAAAAAATAGTTCCTAGTTTAAAAACAGATGATATTTACTATGCTAAAAATTTTGGAGGAGTGCGACCTCAAGTGCTTGATAAAAAAGCAGGAGAATTAATGCTTGGAGAGGCTAGCATCACTGAAATTCCGGGTATAATTTTTAATATGACACCAAGCCCAGGTGCTACGAGTTGTCTTGGTAATGGTTATAGAGATGCAAAACTTATTTGTCAATATTTGGGTGCTAATTTTAATGAAGATTTATTTACTAGTGAACTGCTATAAAAAGGATAGGAAATGTTAAAAAAAACAAAAATAGTCGCAACAATTGGGCCAGCAAGTGAAAATGAAACTACAATAAGACAAATGATTATTAATGGAGTGAATGTTTTTCGCTTAAATTTCTCACATGGAACTCATGAATATCATAGTCAAAATCTAGCCACCATTAGAAAAGTAGCAGCTGAACTTAATGCAAGGATTGGAATTTTACAAGATATTAGCGGGCCAAAAATTAGAACCTTAAAAATTCCAGAAGCTTTTGAGCTAAAAAGTGGAGATAGACTAGACTTTTACAAGGATACTTTTGAAGGAGAAAAACTTTCTAATGAACATTATAAAGTCTGTATTAATCATCCCGAAATTCTTTCTATGCTAAAAGTGGAAGAATACATCTATCTTTGTGATGGCTCTATTAAAACTAAAGTTATACAAGTTGAAAAAGATTTTATCCAAACCCAAGTAGAAAATAGCGGGGTGCTTAGTTCAAATAAAGGAATTAATTTTCCAAATACAAAAATCAATATCGATGTTATAACTCAAAAAGATAAAGATGATCTTGCATGGGGCATTAAAAACGATGTTGATTTTTTAGCTATATCTTTTGTGCAAAATGCTCATGATATTGATGAAGTTAAAAAAATACTTGATGAAAATAATGCCAAAATTGCTATTTTTGCAAAAATAGAAAAATTTGATGCTGTTGAAAATATCGATGAAATTATAAATAGTAGCGATGGTATAATGGTAGCAAGAGGAGATTTAGGCATTGAAGTGCCTTATTATAGAGTACCAAATATACAAAAACTCATCATTAAAAAAGCTAATGAGGCCAATAAACCTGTAATCACTGCCACTCAAATGCTTTTTTCGCTTGCAAAATCAAAAACTGCCACAAGAGCTGAAATTTCAGATGTTGCTAATGCTGTACTTGATGGCACTGATGCGGTTATGCTTAGCGAAGAAAGTGCGGTGGGGATTGATCCGGCAAATGCAGTTGATATTATGACTCAAACTATCATTGAAACAGAAAAAAACTATCCTTATGAAAAATTTGAAAATTTTAAATGCTTTAACGAAACTGATATCATTGCCAAATCAAGCACACAATTAGCTACTGATTTAAATGCAAATGCAATTTTTACCATTACAAGCAGTGGTGCTTCTGCGGTTAAAACAGCAAGGTATCGTCCAAAAATGGATATCATAGCTATTACTCATTCTAAAAAAGCTTTAAATTTTTTAAGTATAGTCTGGGGAGTTCAACCTGCTATATTGATAGAAAAGCATGAAAATTTAACAGAACTTTTAAGCAATTCTGTAAAACTTGGAGTTGAAAAAGGCCTTATGAAAAAAGATGGGGTTTACACTCTTACTGCAGGATTTCCAGTAGGTGTTGCAGGAAGTACAAATTTAATTAGAATTTTACAAAAAGATCAAATTGAATATTATTTAAGTTTGGGAAAATAACCCAAACTTAATATTCTTCTTCTATTAGATCACACAAGCAGTGTATGATTAAAATATGCATTTCTTGAATTCTGGTCGTATCATCACTTGGGACGACTATATTATGCTCACATAATGCATTCATCGCTCCACCACCTTTTCCACTAAGCCCTATACATTTAGTGCCAATTTCTTTGGCCTTTTCAAAAGCTTTGATCACATTTGGGCTTTTTCCACTAGTAGAAATTCCAATCAATACATCATTATTGCTTGTCTTGAAAAAACAAATTCAAAACCATAGTCATTTCCTATAGCACTTAAAGCAGAAGTATCAGTGCTTAGAGCAATAGCAGCTAAAGCCTTTCTTTCTTTTTTATATCTTCCACTAAGTTCAGCTGCAAAATGTTGGCTATCTGCAGCACTTCCACCATTTCCACAAATTAAAATTTTCCCACCACTTTTCAAGCACACTTTTAATTCTTGAGCAACCGTAGCAATTTGCTCTTTTAAATTCAAACTTTGCTCTAAAGTTTTTTGATGTTGAATAAATTCCTTTTCAATTTTATTTATCATTTGCAATCCTATTAATTATATTAGTAGTACTAAATCCATCTTCAAAGTCAATTAATTCTACTTTTTTTACTAAATTTGAACCCACTACTTCCTTGCCTTTATAATCAGCTCCTTTAACTAGCACATCAGGCTTTAAAAACTCTATCAGTTCATAAGGAGTATCATCATTAAAAATCACTACATAATCTACAAAATACATACTCGCAAGCATACATGCGCGTTGGAATTCTAAATTTATAGGTCTTGAGTTTCCTTTTAGTCTTTTTACGCTTTCATCTGAATTTAAACCTACAACTAAGATATCTCCTAGTTTTTTAGCTTTTTCAAGGTATTTTATATGACCATAATGCATAATATCAAAACATCCATTGGTAAAAACTACTTTTTGATTTTGTATCAACTTCACAAGCTCTTCTTTGCTTTTAATTTTATCTTCAAAAGAAGCTTTTTTTAGATTTTTAATCTCTTCTAAACTTACACTCACACTTCCTACTTTTGCTACCACAACAGCTGCTGCATCATTTGCTAACTCACATGCTTTTACGATATCAACTTTTAAGGCTAAAGCATAAGCAAGCATAGCTATAACACTATCTCCAGCTCCTGTTACATCATAAACTTCCAAAGCTTTTGCGGGAATAATATGTAATTTCTCATCAAAAAGTGCTATTCCTTCTTCAGATAAAGTTATAATAGAATAAGCTAAATTTAAATCATCTTTTAATTTTTTCAAAGCTTTTTCTAAATTATCAATTTTTTCTACACCCAAAGCTTGAATAGCTTCTTTTTTATTTGGAGTTAGCAAGGTTGCATTTTGATATTTACTAAAATCACTTCCTTTTGGATCAATCAAAATAGGTAAATTTAAAGTATTTGCATGCTCTATCAAAGCTTTTGTTACTTTTGAAGTTAAAATCCCTTTGGCATAATCACTCAAAACAATCGCATCATAATCTTTTGCGATTGTTTTATACTCTTGGATAATTTCATCTTCTAATTTAGTATCAAAATCATTCTCATCATCAAGTCTTAAAACTTGCTGAGAATGTGATAAAACTCTACTCTTAAGAGGGGTTTTTCTATTCTTTTCTACTAATAATTTTGCATTTAAATTCTCTTTTAAAAACTTCCCACTCTCATCATCACCCACAAGTCCTAGAGCAAAAACCTCAGCACCAAGACTTTTTAAATTTGCATATACATTACCAGCTCCACCTAGTCTTTTATCTTCTTTTTGTGATTTCATCACCATTACAGGAGCTTCTGGAGAAATTCTAGTGCAATCACACCATATATAATGATCCACCATAAAATCCCCGACAACTAAAATTTTTGGCTTTTTAGAACTTAAAAAATCAAACATTTACTTCCTTTTCATAAAGCCTTTTGATCTCATCTAAATAATCTTTTACACCCTCTTCAAGACTAAATTTAGCTTTATATGAAAAACTCTCATCTAATTTTGCTTGAGTATGGAATTGATAAGAATTTTTGTAAGGATTAGGAATATACTCACAAGGATAATTAGTGTTTAATTCTTTTTGCAAAATATCTACTATATCTTGAAAAGTTCTTGCTTTACCTGTAGCTACATTATAAATTCCACTTTTTGCTTCTAAAGCTTTTAAATTTGCACTCACAACATCTTTAATATACACAAAATCACGATAAATTTGATCACTTCCTTCAAACAAACGCGGACTTTTACCCGCTAAAATTTGATGTCCAAATTGCAAAATCATAGAAGCAGTGCTATTTTTAAAAAATTCTCCCTTGCCATATACATTAAAATATCTAAGCCCAACTATATGCATTTTATTAAAGTATTTTTTTGCTAATTTATCCATCATTAATTTTGAAAATGCATAAGGGTTTTTAGGGGCTTCACTTAAATTTACAGTTTGCGGGCTTGGAGCATCTCCATAAACTGAGGCTGAACTTGCATAGATTAATTTTGCATTAAGTTCCAAAGCAAGTTCTATAAAATCTTTAAAAGTGTTTAAATTGGTCTTTAAAACTTTGTTTTGATCATAAACAGTTGTATCTGAAATTGCGGCCTTATGAAAGATCACATCAGGTTTAAAAGCTTTTATAACTTTTAAAGTTTTTTCATCATTAATATCGCCCACATAAAGCTCACCTTCAAAATCTAAAATATTCTTAAAATGACCAAAACTTTCTAAATTTCCATTTTCAAAAGTAGCACTTGATCGCATTTTATCCACAATCAAAACCTCATGTTTATCCTGAAGTTCTAGAGCAAGAGCAGAGCCTATAAAACCTGCTCCACCTGTTATCACAATTTTCATTTCCTATCCTTTAAATAATACAAAAGTTCTTTTAAATTTTTAAAGACCTTATAGTTTTTATTATCATTATAATTTTCATTAATCAAAAATAGATTTTTTATACCAGCATTGATTCCAGCTTGCATATCACTTAAATTATCCCCTATAAAAAAAGATTGTGAAAAATCTATATAAAATTCTTTTTGTGCTTTTAAAAGCATGCCAGGTTTTGGCTTACGACATTCACAATTTTCTAAATGTGGGCAGTGATAAATTTTTTCTATTTTAATGCCTTTTTTCAAAAACTCACCTAGCATATACGAGCTTAAAATTTCAAAATCTTTTTCACTATAATAAGCCCTTGCAATACCTGATTGATTAGTAGCTACAAAAATTAAAAAATTTTGCTTTTGAAAAAATTCACAAAGTTCAAAAATACCATCACAAAATTCAAAATCACTAATCTTATGAACATATTTTTTATCTATATTAACAATCCCATCTCTATCTAAAAATAACGCCTTTGTTTTCATGAAAAAATTATAATGAATTTTTTTTAAGATTTTATAATTTATCAAGTAAAAAAGTTTTTTAAGCGACTTTAAATAAAAAAAGCATATAATTAAAAACATTTTATTTTCAATTTATATAGGAGTGATACAATGAAAAAGCTACTTGTTTTATCAGCTTTGGCATGTCTTAGTGTTTCAGCTTTTGCTGCGGATGGTGCTACACTTTATAAAAAATGTGCAGTATGTCATGGTGCTAAAGCAGATAAAGTTTATCTTAATAAAGTTCCTGCTTTAAATACTTTAACTGCAGCTGAAAGATTACAATACATGAAAGATTATGCAGCAGGTAAAAGAAATGCTTATGGCCAAGGTGCAATCATGAAGATTAACCTTAAAGGTTTAACAGAAGCAGATTTTAAAGCAATTGAAGAATACATCGAGAGCTTAAAAAAATAATTTGACAGCCTTTATGGCTGTTTTTCTTGATTTTTCTTTTCCAAAGCTTCTTTTTTTCTTTTTTCCAAAATCACTGCATCGTTTAAAGCTTCTTCGCTATCATTTAAAATAGTAAATTTATAATCATCGTCAAATTGCTTATTTTTGATCCCCCAAAGTAAAGCACAAATTGCCAAAAATAAAGCAACCATAGAAACACCTATCATCATTATTAAAACACCATTCATTTTTTAATCCTTAAAGCATTTAAAATCACTATTATACTACTAAAAGACATTGACAAAGCTGCAATTAAAGGATTAATCAAACCAAAAAAAGCTAAAGGCATGCTCAAGGCATTATAAAATAAAGAAAAAGCTAAATTTTGTTTAATAATTTGATAAGTTTTTTTAGCTATTTGTATAGCCTTTTGCAAGCTTTTTAAGTCGTTTTTTAACAATATAATATCACTATTTTCCATAGCAAGCTCAGAACCTTCTTTTAAAGAAACCCCAACACCTGCATAAGAAAGTGCTAAAGCATCATTTACCCCATCTCCTACCATTAAAACCTTACCTGTTTGATTTAAGTTAGCTATTATTTGCATTTTATCTTCTGGCATACATGAAGCTTTGAAATGATTTATTTTTAATTTTTCAGCTACCTTACTCACAGCAGATAAATTATCACCACTTAACATATAAATTTGCATTTTGCATTCTTTCATAAATTCGATCAACTCTTCAGAGCTTTCTCTCATACTATCTTCTAATTCAAAAACTGCTAATATAGTTTTATTTTTAGCAAATATAAAATGCGTAGTTTGAAATTCTTGTACTTGCATATGATTTTCTTTGAAAAATTTCTCATTTCCTCCCAAAAATTCATCTTTACCCAAAAAGGCTTTATAACCTCTTGCTTGAAAATTTTGAACTTTTTCAAATTCTATTCTGCTATCAATTTTTTCATCTAAAAATTTCAAAATGCTTTTAGCCACTGGGTGGTTAGTCAGGTGTAAGAAATTTAATAACTCATTTTTATCTAACCTCTCATCCAAAAAGCTTTTTTTAACTTCTAAACTAGCCTTTGTTAAAACCCCTGTTTTATCAAATACAGCCACATTACACTTACTCAAATCCTCCACAACACCTGCTTCTTTGAATAAAATTTTTTCTTTCAAACCAGCACTAATTGCTACTAAAGAACTCACCGGAGTAGCCAAAGCCAAAGCGCATGGACAAGCTATGATTAGCACAGAAACCATGCGTATCATAGCCTCTTCAAAACCCAAATTTAGTACAAAAAAAGTAAAAGCAAAGCAAAGCAAAGCACAAGTTAAGATAATAGGTGAAAAATACTTACTTACTTGCTGTACCATTTTTTCTATTTTGGCTTTTTTTGAACTAGAGTTTTCAAGTAAATTAATAATCCTAGCTAATTTAGAATCCTTATAAAGTGTGTTTGCTTTATATAAAGCATTCCCGCTTAAAACCAAAGAAGCAGAATAAATCATATCATCTTTTTGCACATCAAGTGGTAAGCTCTCTCCGCTTAAACTAGACATATCTAAACTAATATTACCACTAATACACACTCCATCTATTAAAACCCTATCACCTTCTTTTAACTCTATAATATCTCCTATTTGCACCTCTTCTACATCAATATTTTCTATTTTTTCATTTTTTAATACCCTTACTTCATTACCTAAAAATGATCTCAAATGATCGAGCGTATCAAGGGCTTTTTTCTTACTTAAAAGCTCTAAATACTTTCCTATAAAAACAAAACAAATAATCATCGCCACAGAGTCAAAATATACCTGTGAAGCTCTTGAAAACATTGCCCACACTGAATATATATAAGCTAAACTTGCTCCACTAATTACCAAAGTGTCCATATTAACACTTTTAAATTTCAAAGCATAATAGGCATTTTTATAAAAAATCGAGCCTGTGTAAAAAAGTACAGGAGTACAAAGTAAAAATTCAGCAAAATGTAAAATATCTTTAATATCAGCTTCCATACCACTAAAAAACCCAGCATATTTAGCTACAGATATCCACATAATATTCATTACGCAAGCTATAGCAACTATTAATTTCGCATAAAAATCTCTTTTGGTTTGAGTTGCTCTTTGTTCATTTTTTGTAGGTAAATACACACTAGCCTTATAGCCTATACTTTCTATATTTTGGATAATTTTTACTAGATTAATACTTTTTTCATCAAAAACAATTCTAGCTTTATGGGTAATAGAATTAATATCAACCTCTATCACTCCTTCGCTTTTAATGAGAATTTTTTCATTAAGCCAAACACAGGCTGCACAATGAATTTCTTCTATTAGCAAAAAAACCTCACTAAAACCTTCTTTTGTTTTTTGTATGTATTTTTCATAGTCTTTAATACTATATTCTATTGTTACTGGGGTTAAAGTTTGATTACCAAGTTTTTCATAAAATTCCTCCAAATTATTCTCTTGTAAAATTTCATATACACTTTCACAGCCTTTACAACAAAAATAATTTCCATTTTTTTCTATCATTTGTTCTTGTTTAAAGCTTAATTGGCAATGCTTACATCTCATTTTATACTTTCTTTATAAGTTTTTACAATATTTTATCATTTTTTCAAACTTTCAATTTTAAAAATTATTTACAAAGCTATATTATAATTTCCAAAATTTGACAAAAAAGTATTTTTTTTAATAAAATCTTTTTTGAATAAACTAAAACAAAAACTACATTTTCTACATTTTATGAGGATATATGGAAAATACAAAAGAAAAGAAACAACACCAAAGAACACACATTCCTGTTGAAGGTTATAAAATAGAAGATTTAAAGTTGCTTGATTTAGAAAGCTTAGTAAAAATAGCAAATGAAGCAGAAATAGAAAATCCAAGAGAATTTAGAAGACAAGATCTTATTTTTGAAATTCTAAAAGCACAAACCAAAAAAGGTGGCTTTATACTCTTTACAGGAATTTTAGAAATTTCGCCTGAAGGTTATGGATTCTTGCGTGGAATGGACTCAAATTTAAGCGATAGTGTAAATGATGCTTATGTATCAAACTCACAAATTCGCAAATTTGCTCTGCGTGTAGGAGATATAGTTACTGGTCAAGTTAGAGAGCCAAAAGATCAAGAAAAATACTATGCTTTATTAAAAATTGAAGCAATCAACTATCTTCCATTAAAAGAAGCTAGAGAAAGACCTTTATTTGACAATCTTACTCCAATTTTTCCAACTGAAAAAATCAAATTAGAATATGATCCTTTAAAATTAACAGGCAGAATGCTTGATTTATTTGCCCCTATAGGAAAAGGTCAAAGAAGCTTAATAGTAGCACCTCCAAGAACTGGTAAAACTGAGTTAATGAAAGAACTAGCTACCGCTATTGCTAAAAATCATCCAGAGGCTCATTTGATTGTACTTTTAGTAGATGAGCGTCCTGAAGAAGTTACAGATATGCAAAGATGTGTCAAAGGTGAAGTTTTTAGCTCTACTTTTGACTTACCCGCTTATAATCATGTTAGAGTGGCTGAGCTTGTTATAGAAAAAGCAAAAAGGATGGTAGAAACAGGTAAAGATGTTATTATATTACTTGATTCTATTACAAGATTAGCAAGAGCTTATAACACTGCCACACCAAGCAGTGGTAAAGTTTTAAGTGGTGGGGTTGATGCAAATGCCTTGCATAAGCCAAAACGCTTTTTTGGTGCAGCTAGAAATATAGAGCATGGTGGCTCATTAACCATTATAGCAACTGCTTTGATAGAAACAGGCTCAAGAATGGATGAAGTGATTTTTGAAGAATTTAAAGGAACAGGAAATAGCGAAATCGTTCTTGATAGAAATATTTCAGACAGAAGAATTTACCCTGCAATTAACATCATAAAATCAGGCACTAGAAAAGAAGAATTACTCCAAGGTGTTGAAAAACTTCAAAAAATTTGGGCGATTAGATCAGCTATTTCACAAATGGATGATATAGAAGCTTTAAAATTCTTATACTCTAAAATGCTAAAAACCAAAAGCAATGAAGAGTTGTTATCCATCATGAATGAGTAGTAATGCTCCAAGCTCTTGCTGTTAAATACAGACCAAAAAATTTCAATGAGCTTGTAGGACAAAATACTGTTTCTACAAGCTTAAAATATGCTCTTGAAAATAACCGCTTAGCACATGCTTATTTATTTTCAGGATTACGCGGAAGTGGAAAAACTTCAAGTGCAAGAATTTTTTCAAGAGCCCTAGTATGCGAAAAAGGACCAAGTGCTAACCCTTGTGGAGAATGTTCTCAATGTTTATCTTCACTCAGTGGCTCTAATATAGACATTATAGAAATGGATGCTGCAAGCCATAGAAGCTTAGAAGATATTCAAGAGCTTATCGAGCAAGTTAAATACGCTCCATCTTTAGCTAGGTTTAAAATTTTTATTATCGATGAAGTGCATATGCTTACCCCACAAGCAGCAAATGCCTTGCTTAAAACCTTGGAAGAACCACCAAGCTATGTAAAATTTATACTAGCAACAACTGACCCTTTAAAACTTCCTGCTACGGTTCTTTCAAGAACACAGCATTTTAGATTTAAGCAAATTTCTATCCACGATATTTTAAATCATCTTGAGTGGATTTTAGAAAAAGAAAATATCAATTATGAAAAAGAAGCTTTAAAACTCATAGCAAGAAGTGGAAACGGATCTTTAAGAGATACTCTAACTTTATTAGATCAAGCCATAGTATATTGTCAAAATCATATACAAACACAAAAAATTACTGCGATGCTAGGCTTTTTAGATCCATCTAAAATTGAAGAATTTTATCAAGCCATTTTAGCTAGCGATAAAGATAAAGTTCTTGAGTTTTTAAAAGAATTTGAAGATTACGAGGCAAGTAATGTCATCGATGAGATGATATTTTTTTTAAAAGAAGCATTTTTTGCCAAAAACAATCTTTTTTCTATGTTAATTTACGAAAGATTTTTTAGAATTCTTTCGCGCGCTAAGACTATGTTAAATTCTAGCGATGATGATAGTTTTGTACTTTGTGTTATGGCTTTCATGCTTATAGAAGCAACTTATCTAAAAAGTATTGATGAAGCTATTTACAGCAAAAGTCCAAAACAAGATAACACACCAAACCCAAAACAACAAGAAATTCTTTCTATACAAACAATTAAAGAAGAAAAACTTAATCCTTATGAAAGTTTGTTAAAAGCTATTTACAAAAGAGATTATGATTTAGCTGAAGTTTTCAAAAAAACTACGCAGTTTATTTCCTTTGAAGATGATATTTTAAGTATTAGCTCACATGCTAAAGATGATGATAGAAAAATCCTAAACAATGGCTTTAAATTAATCAAAGTCTTGCTTCATGAACTTTTTGGAGAAAAAACACAAATTAAAATTCAAAAAATAGAAACTATAGATACCCAAAAATTACAAGATATATTCAAAACTCCTATAAAACAAGAAATAAAAAGTACTCCGAATTTAAATGAACATTTTGAAAATTTTAAAAAAGATGCTAAAAAATACGATCCTAAAGACGAAACCAAAGAAGCTCTCAATAAGCTCTTTGGCTCCCCAACTATACAAAATTAAAAACTGCCGTTGATTGAAATATAAATTCTTCTTCCTTCTTCTATGCGATTATAAGTATTTACCCAAGTATCTTCACCTTTGTTTTTATAAGACTCCCAATCATTTGTAAAACTTTTATCAAAAAGATTATAAATTGCCGCATTAATATTCCATTTTTTATTAATATCATAACGCACACCCATAGAAGCTAAAAAGACATCTTGATAATACTCTCTATTAATATTTGTATCACCCATATAACGATCTATTTGCCATTCGCCTTTTATCCATGGAGTGAATTTACTAAAGATATTATAACTTGCTTTTAGCATGATATTGTGTTTTAGACTATCAATTTCTGGTTTTCCTATCATGGTTTTATCTTGCGCATCTTTAATTTCACTATCAAGATAAGTATAAGCTAGATCTAAATTTAAATGCTCTATAGGAGTAATCCCAGCTCCAAGTTCTATGCCTCTATACTCAACCTTGCCATGATTAATCGCCTGATAGCATGTATCAGCTTCACATTTTCCAATACCCGAAATCATACTATCTTTGTCGAATTTTTGACTAGAAATTTTATCTTTAAAATTTGTCAAAAACCCAGTAGCTGAAATATAAAATAAGTCATTATTATAAACAGCAGCTAATTCATAATTAAGCGATGTTTCTTCTTTTAAATTCGGATTTCCATACATAGGATACTTACCTTGTCCACTATAATTATAAGCACCAGCTATCAATCTATTAGCATATGGAGTTCTAAAGCCCGTTGAAACACCACCTTTTAGAGTAAGCTCACTAGTAGGATTATAAACCAAATAAGCCCTTGGTGAAATATTATTTCCAAAAATTTCATGATAATTATATCTTGCACCAAAAGTAAATCTTAAATCATCTCTTATACTATACTCATCTTCTGCAAAAAGAGCTAATAAATACTGATCAAAATTCGTAGGATTAGCGATTTTATCTTGCATTTTTTCAAGTCTATATTCACCACCCACGCTTAAAATATGACTTTGACCTAAAGGAATAACTGATCTTGTATCTACGATAATATCTTCAGCAACTATATCTCTATTTTGCCCTAAAAATGACTGATTTGCCTGGCCAACCACCTCACGCCCATCGTTACTTACACGGTTATACTGCAAGGTAGAAGTAATCGAAAAATCTTCATACACACCCTCATGACTTAAATAAGTTACCAACTTATCCACTTGCATAGTGTCTGTATAACCACCTGTTAAAGAGCCATCATTTTTATCTGTTGGTTTTGTTAATGTGCCTAGTTGGCCTTTTTTATTATCATAGTGATTTCTTGAAAAATCAATATCAAATATCAAGGTATTATAATCATCTACTAAGTAATTTAACCTAGTTCCTAAACTAAAATTATTAGCTTTTGTAGGACTTTGAGCCTGATCACCTTGCACTCTTTGTCCACTTCCATTACTAAATTCAACATTAGATTGTTCCCTATAAAACTCTCTAAAACGTAAGGTTAATCCTAGACGATCATTCATCAATGGGCCACTTGAATATATACTTGTGCCATAAGTATTGCCCCATTCTTTATGTGCATTAAAAATACTATCTAAACTAACTGATGTTTCCCATTTATCGCTTACTTTTTTTGTGATGATATTTACAACACCACCTAAAGCTTCAGAACCATATAAAGTACTCATTGGTCCTTTTATCACTTCTATTCTTTCTATGCTAGAAATTGGAGGTAAAAATGAATTTGAAATCTCATTAAAACCATTAGGTCCTACTTCTCCACCTATCCCTTGACGACGCCCATCAATCAAAACTAAAGTATATCCGGTAATACCTCTCATGGTGATATTATAAGATCCAGTTTTTCCCTTACTAGCAAATAAATCTACACCAGGAATATCAGCAATAGCTTCAGCAACATCTCTATAAGGCTTACTCTCTAAATCTTTTTTACCAATCACATTTATAGTAGCAGGAGCTTCTTTGATATCTTGAGAAAATCCCGAAGCACTCACTATAGAGCTATCTAATAAAACTTCTTGTGATAAAGCATTACAGACCAAAAGACTAGCAACACAAACTGACAAGCAATAATTTTTCATTATTTCCTTTCATAAATAAACAAAATTTTCAAAGTTGGAATATTATGATAATAATTATTAATTTAAAATAAATTTATTATATCAATTATGATAATTGTTATTAATAAATAATTTAATTTTCAGTAATATAATCACAAAAATTTTTAAAGCGAGGATGTATGGAATTTTTAAAAACTTATATTGACTTAATTATATTTATTGTTTTAGGGTTAATGGCATTTATTGCTATATGGTGCACTATAGAACGCATCTTATTTTTTAGAAAAATTAAACTAAATGATTATCAATGCCAAGAAAAATTTGATGATGCAATTAGTGAAAATATCACTATGCTTTATATTATTTACACTAACGCTCCTTATGTAGGACTTTTAGGAACTGTAGTAGGGATTATGATTACATTTTACGACATGGGAGCAAGTGGAAATATTGATGTAAAATCTATTGTTATTGGCTTATCGCTAGCTTTAAAGGCTACTGCTTTGGGAATTTTAGTTGCCATCCCTTCTTTGATGGCTTATAATGGATTGCTTAGAAAAATATCAACTTTGAGTAATGCATATCGTATTTTTAAGGATAAAAATGCTTAAATTGCCAAAAAATGAAGGTTTAAATATTATTCCTTTTATAGATATAATGCTTGTTTTACTAGCCATTGTTTTAAGTATATCCACTTTTATCGCACATGGTGAAATCAAAATCAATCTACCTCAAAGTGAAAATTCAAATTCCATAAGTGAAAATAAAGACAAAATAAGCATCTTAATCGATAAAGAAAATAAATTTTATATCGATGGAAAAACAGTTTCCATAGAAGAAATAAAAGAAAAATTTGACACTATAAATTCTAAAACCTTAGTAGAGTTAAAAAGCGATAAAGAGGCAAAATTTGAAAGCTTTGTAAAAATTATTGATATTTTAAAAAATAAAAATCATGAAAATTTTCAAATTTTAACAGAGCAAAAAAGATGAAGACTTTTATAAGTAATCATAAAAATCAATCATTTTTCATTACTTTATTTATCTTTTTACCTTTACTTTTTGTTTTTCTTTATGCTAAGAATTTTTTATATATACAACATAACACTACAAAGGAAGAAAAATTTAATATAGCTATAAAACAATTTTTACAAGATTCTCCTAAAGTAAAAAACGAACAATCTAAACAAGAAAAAATAAAAAAAATAGAACAAGTAAAAGAAAAACCTATCGTTCAACCTAAAAAAATAAATACTTCAACCGATACTAAAGCAGCAAATCGATTAAAAGAGGAAATAAAATCTCAAAAAATAACATCTCAAGAAAAAAACATCCTGATAAATTCTCAAGAAAGCATATCTTTAACTAATAACAATGAACTTTTAAAAGAAGTTAAGCAAGCTATAGATAAAGCTTTAATTTATCCTAGGCAAGCTAGAAAAATGCGGATGAGTGGTGAAATTTTATTAGAATTCACATGGACTAAGGATAAAAACTTATTAAACTTAAAAATATTAAAACCATCAAAATATAAACTATTAAATGATAGTGCCTTAGAAACTATACGCATAGCATCTAAGAATTTTCCACAATATGAAAAAACTTTTCATATAAGAATACCTTTAATATACAAAATAAACTAAGCAATTTTGCTTAGTTTATTTTGATTAAATTATGTCCTTTATAGATCCCATAAATTTTATAATCTCCATTTTTAAGCATCAAAACTACAGGATATTCTTCTTCATAACCTTGTTCCATTCCAGGACTTCCTTGAGGCATACCAGGAGCAGAAATACCTATAACATCCTCAGGTTTATTTTCCAAAAGCCAAGCAACTGCATCTTCAGGAACATGCCCTTCTATAGCATAGTCATCAATCACGCCAGTATGACAGCTTTGATACATAGGCTGAATATTCATTTTTTCTTTTATTTTTAAAAAATCTTCACTTTTGTGTATTTGTACTTTATAGCCTTTATCTTTCATATAATTAGCCCAAAGATCGCAACATCCACAAGTGGGACTTTCGTAAATATTTAATATTTTTTCATTAGCCAATAAGCTTGTAAAACCAAGCGTTAAAGTTAAAAATAATTTTTTCATATATCCTCCAAAAATAAAAAAGATACAATACATTATAAAAATTAATATTTTATATCAAAAACCAAAAATATCAACTATGGTTAATTAAAAATATTAAATTAAAGTATTACTACTAAATAAAATTTCTAAATAACTTTTCTGATTTTCTACCACTTAACAAGTACTATAACCTTCTTTTTTTGTAAAACTAAAAACCTTACCCTATTAGAACAACTAAACCCTCTAATTCATAGTAAATATCTCATATAATCATAACCGATTATCCACCAATACAATGACTTATTATAAACTTTATTATAAACAATATCACATATAACACTTTACAATACTATTTCAATATAAAACCTGTAAGGGGTATTTTAAAAAGAATATGTAACTATCTCTAAATAATTTTAGCAAAAATGCTAAATAATAGGCTTTTAAAGCTTATAGAAATACATTTTTATCTTTCTCAATTCAAAGCATAAAATATCCCAAATATCCCAAAATATCCGTTTTATTCCAAGAAAGTGATTAAATACTGTTTAAAAGGCATGTAAAGGCGAAGTTTAGTTTTAAATTTTAAATCCTAAAAAATGTTTTACTCTCCAAAGATAGTTACATTTTTACTTAAAATAAACTTATGTTTTGTTTTTAATGTAACTATCTTTATAAAACACTATATAATCATAGTTTAACCACTTTTTATACAAAAATAGCATGTAGCTATCTATAACTTTAAGGTTTGGAGGATAGTTACGTACAAAGCTTAACATTACTAGATAATTTAAAAAATAAATAACATACAGGTAGTTACAAATAAAATATAGTTTTGTTTAGATAATTATCATATTGGAAATTTTTTGCTATATAAAATATTCAAATTTTTATATTTTTTTTAAATTGCCAACCCTTTCCATTTTTATTTCTTTTTCTTTAAAATTGTGAAGATCTTTATATTTTGATAAAGATAAATTACTTTTAACATCTTTTATGTGGTTTTCCAAGTCTTTTTTTCTTACACTAATTATTTCTTTCCAAGTCATTGGATTTATGCTATATTTATCTCCAGTTAAGCTTCCTGTAAATTCTTGCTTTTTTGATGAAATGCATATAGCCTTCACATAATCAATATTACTTCCTTGCTTTGATAATGATTTAAGAATTTTAGTGATATATTTATTAAACACATCAGTAAGTATTGATGAATTTATTTCTACTTTTGGTGCTTTTAACTCGATAAGTATTAATTCATTATCCTTAGTACGAGGTATAAAAATATCTGGAATTGTATTTAATTGATTTTCACTATCTATATTTATTGGTAATTTTATTTCATTAAAAATTCCTTTTAATGATTGATCGCTAAAAAAATCAAGATTTAGATATTCTTCATCAAACAACCATAAATTATTTTCTACAATTTTATGTAGCTCCTTTCTTTCCTTTGTTTCTGCCTTCCCTTCGTTTAATACCAAATTTTCAAAATGCTGTAAAAAATCAAGTCTTGATATATAATTATAATATTTTTTTATTAGATTCAGAATATTAACATTCTCTCTTACATAATTAAAAACTTCATGATCTTCTTTTTCTAAATTAAAAACAAGTTCCAAATTCTCAAGTGTATTATAAGAATTATCTGAAATTAATCCTATTAGCGAGTTGCTAAAATATGATGCGTTGCTGCGATTAATATTATGTTGTTTTATAAGCAACGGCAAAGATAAAACCATATACGCTTCTTTAATTTTTTCTTGTATCATTTTATCGGTTTCATCTTTGAAAAATTCACTCTCTTCTGCTAATTTATTAGCCATCAAATCTGCATTTTTAAGCCAAACTTTATATAATAATTTATCTAAGTCAGGTTTATATAAATTCTTAACTTCCTCTATAATTTTTTTATAGTTAGGATTAATATCGATAAATTCACAATCCTCTTCAAAACAGCTACTCGTTAAAAATACAGTATGACAGTTAAATATTGATTTTTGACAACCAGATGGTATTTTTCCAAGAGGAATGTTATCAATATTAAATAAAAAAACATGCTTTTTATCGATTGCCAAATCAATCTCATTTTTCCAAACAACCATATATGCACTAATTTTTTGTCCATTTTTTAATTCATACTCTTTTTCCAGTTGTTCTTCTATATATTCTTCAACATTAATTTTTATATTGTTAATAGATAAAGTTATACCCTTTAGAAGTTTATCTGAAAATTCAACTATAATTTCTTTTTTTGCTTTTTCAATCATCTGTTCTATTGTATTGCCATTAATAAATTTATTTCCTAGTCTTTTGATATATAATTTCGTTGTAAAATTTTCTGTGTGATTTGCAACTTCTTCTTTGACGCTAAATCCTATATTCTGATTTTCACCTTGAAAGATAACGCTATAACTTTTATTGTTATATTTTGTATATATTTTAATATCACTCAAACATTCATTTTCAAAATCAACAAACTTAAGATAAGAATATCGGCCTCTGCTTCTTCCTCCTAAAGTATTTTTAATATAATCTCCACCTTTATAATGCGTCCATCTATTTTGCATATATTGATCATCGAAACAATTAAAGCCGGCCCCGTTGTCTTTAATGGTGATAGAAATACTATTATCAAACAAACCATCGCTTTCGCACTCTTCAAAACAAATATCAATATGAGTTGCTTTTGCATCAATAGCATTCTTGATTGCTTCGCTAATTGGATTTAATCTCATAACACTAGAATCACTTTTAATTGTTCTGGTTGTTACTATGGTATTAAAGCTTTTCATTAATATAAGTCCTTTTGATGGCTTTGATTCTTTAATTGGCAAGCATTATATAATTTATATATTAAAAAATCAATTTATGATTATAAATTATTATTTATTTAATGAAAAATTTGTTTTTTTTAAAATCAATTAATAGTGTAAAAATTATACTTATAATTAAACCTTTTAAAATAAAATCTTTTCATTGCTTTTTGCAATTTTTTGTTAAATTCTTTTAAATTAAAATAAAAGGATTGATCATGCAAATGCAAGAAGTAATTGATAAGTTAAAAGACATACTTGCAAGTGAAGGTAAGTGTGAATTAAAAACAAAAGATATAGCTAAAGAATTAGGTATCCATCCAGACACTTTTAATTCTATGAAATTTAGAAACTCTATTCCCTATGCGCATATTTTAAATTTCTTAGAAAAAAGAAATATTAGTATTAATTACTTCTTTTATGGAAGCTCTCCAAAAGATCAATTAGAATGTGAATACAAATATAAAATTTTAAAACTATATAAAACCAATGCTAGCTTAGGTGGAGGTGGTATTAATGATATTTTAGATTTTGAAAACATATTAATAGATCAAAAAATATTAGATTTTTTTAAAACAAAAGATTGTGAGTTTATTACTTGCTATGGTGAGAGTATGGAGCCAATTATCAAAGATAGAAGTATTTGCGTAATAGATAGAAATAAAACTTTTAAAAACAAAAGCATTTATGTAGTCAATACTAAAGATGGACTTTTTATCAAACAAGTTTTAAAACAAGATAATGGAGTAATTTTGCACTCTTTAAACCCTTTATATAAAGACATATTTTATAAAAATGGAGATTTTTTATTAGTTGGTGTGGTAGTTGGAGAACTTTCTAAGATCTAACAGCACACATTCAGCTAAGTCAAGCTATTGTGTGCTTAATCAACAAAAGGAGAAAAAATGAAAGAGATTAAAAACTATACTGATGAAGAATTAAAAGAAAAAATTATGCAGGATTTAGAGGATGAATTTAAAATTTTGTATAAAAGACTTTTAAAAGAAAAAGATTATCTAGTAAGAGATAATATCTTAGAGCTTATGACTATTTATAATATGGGTATAAACTCTTACTCAATCGCAAAAATACTTGAAATGAATGAAGAAAAAACCATTATACAAGTGCCTTTATTTGAAAGATATATTATAGGTAGGAAATTTGTAGTTCAATACAATAGCAAAAAACAAAAATATGAATTAAAAAGCACTTTTTGTGAATTTTAAGGGGTTGAAAATGAGTATAAAATATCCAAATATAAAAGTTAAATTAATCGGAGAAGATGGTAATGCTTTTTCAATTTTAGCTAGAGTTGATAGTGCTTTAAAAAAAGCTAAAA
The DNA here is from genome assembly GCF_025773245.1 of Campylobacter sp. CNRCH_2007_0968H. Classification (NCBI taxonomy): domain Bacteria; kingdom Pseudomonadati; phylum Campylobacterota; class Epsilonproteobacteria; order Campylobacterales; family Campylobacteraceae; genus Campylobacter; species Campylobacter sp. CNRCH_2007_0968H. Next base: position 48,677 of record NZ_JAKMTQ010000012.1, read on the forward strand.
TACACAAAGATATTAGAGATGAGTTTTTTAAAGAAGCTACAAGTAAAGACTATAATCACTTATTAAATGTCGTATCAAGCTGGGTTAAAACAATATAATTTACAACAGCACACATTCAGCTAAGCCAAGCTATTGTAGTCTTATCAAAACAAAAGGATAAAAAAGATGAATAGAACAATATTAGATATAAGACAAGGTGTTAGCAAGGGGTTTATAAATACAATTTGCAATGGCAACAATGATGTTGTATTAGAGTATCTTAAAAACGGTATGAGTGCCACAAAAGAATGTATGGGCGAACAACCTATGTTTTATGCTATTAATCATAATAATTTTGGAGCTATTTTACTCTTATTAAAATACGGAGCTATTTTAGAAAAAGATTATCTAGAAGAATGCAAAGAAAATTTTAAAAAAGAAGCTTTAGATTTTTTAGCTTCTTTGCTTAAGTAAAAGAGAATATTAAAAAATATTCTCTTAACTTTATTCTTAAAAGTTCATTATTAAAACCTCCTTGATGTTTTTTAATAACTCATTTAATAGTTTATGCTCTTTTATTCCAAAACCATTAGTGTTTTTATAATAATTTTCAGTCCCCACATAAGGTGGATCTAAATAGAACAAAGCCTCATTGTAATCATATTCTTTTAAAATATATTCAAAGCTTTTATTCTCAATACTAGCATGTTTAAGCCTTTGTGTATGTAAGCTAAAATCTCTAAGCAATCTTTTTGGCGCTCTTTGTTTGCTCATAGCAAATTGCCCCATGCTTGATCCAAAAGAAGTGTTTATAAGATAAAAATAAAAAGCAGCTCTTTCTATATCATTCCTTGACTTTAATTCTTTATTTTTTATCATTGCAAATATCTTTCTACTCACTAACATAGAATTAAGCACATTTACTATAAGCTTTGTGGTTTATTTCTAATACAAAGATGTAGATTAATAAGCTCGTTATTTATATCATTAATAACTTCTATTTTTGAGGGACTT
>NZ_JAKMTQ010000013.1:0-38388 GCF_025773245.1 Campylobacter sp. CNRCH_2007_0968H
CAAGAGCAGTTCATCGGTATAAATATGATGATGAACATAGAATGAAATTGTATTTAAGTGGAGGGGTGTATTTTTAACTACACCGCTTTTATAATTAAACACCAAAGAAAATTTCAGGTTTTAATCTAAGCATTAAACAATATGCAGCCAAACTAGCTTGCTCTCTTGTATAGTTTCTATTGCCTTGTATATGAATGCATTCTTGTAAAAAGGTTCCATCTTTATACATAGCTCCTATGTAGATGGTGCCTGCTTTGGTATTTTTATCATTTTCTTCTCCAGCTACCCCACTAAGCGCTAAAGCAAAATCACAATTTGTGGTTTTAAAAACCCCTTTTAACATAAAATAAATACAACGATCAGAGTATTCCCCAACACTTTCTAAAGTATCATTGCTCACCCCAAGCCAAGAATTTTTTAAACGATTAGAATAAGTGATCAAAGAACCCTCAAACACATTAGAAATTCCTGAATTTTCAGCAAATTTTGAAGCACAAAGTCCTGCGGTACAACTTTCTGCAAAGGAAATTTTTAAGTTTTTTTCTAAAAGTTTTTTGGCTATAAATTTAATAGGATCATTTCCTAAAAATACTTTTCCTGCAAAAAGTTTGAAAACCCCTTTTAAAAAGCCTTCTAGTTTTCCATATTGACTAGCACTTGCTCTAATACAAATGAGATTATCTAATAATGCACTTGAGCAAGTTTGAATTTCAAAAGAAGTAGTAAGTGTGCTAAGTAAGATATTTGCACTCATTTCATCTATATCTAAAAGACAAAAATACGCATAGTCAAGTTCAGGATTTTGCAAAATCAAAGGCAATTTTTGCTCTATATTTATATTTAATAAATTAATATGGCATTGCTCAAAAGAACTTAAAAAGGAATTTTTTTCACGCAAAGCTTTTGAAGGTATTAGGGTATCATTTTCTAAGATTAAAACATCATCATTTAAGGTTGCTATGATCTTAGCTATGGTTGCATAGTATTCGCTAATGCTAAAAATGGTTATATAGCTATATTCTTTAGAAAGTTTTTCAAGTAAAAAAGGAAGTTCTTTATCAGGTTTGTTTATAAATTTTAACTCATGAAGCTCTAAAAACTGCTTTTTGTATTCTTCTTGTATATAACGCATATAATTTTCATTAATAATAATTTCATTGCCTATAATGATGATGAGATGTTTCATGATTTTCCTTTTTTTATTGCGATTATAACAAAAAAATAAGTGCAAATTAAAAGTATTTTAAGTAGAATTTACTATTTTTAAATTTTTCAAGGTGGATTATATGGATTATAAAGATACGCTATTGCTTCCAAATACGACTTTTGCAATGCGTGCAAATTTAGCAGAGCTTGAGCCTAAGCGTTTTAGCAAGTGGTTTGAAAACAACTATGCTTATGAAAAAATGAAACAAAAAAGACAAGGAATAAGCGAGAGTTTTACTTTACATGATGGCCCTCCTTATGCTAATGGACATTTGCATATTGGCCATGCTTTAAATAAAATTTTAAAAGATATCATCATCAAAATGCATTATTTTCAAGGTAAAAAAGTGCGTTTTACTCCTGGTTGGGATTGTCATGGTTTACCGATAGAACAGCAAGTTGAAGTTAAACTTAAAGATAAAAAGCAAAGTTTAAGCAAAAAAGAAATTCGTGAGTTTTGCAGAGAGCATGCGAGAGAATTTGTAAATATCCAAAGAGATGAATTTAAGTCTTTGGGTGTGATTGCTGATTGGGATGAGCCATACTTGACTATGAAAAATGCTTTTGAGGCAGATATTTACAAAGCTTTATGTAAAATCGCTAAAAAAGGACTTTTGCTAGAAAGAAGTAAGCCTGTTTTTTGGAGTTGGGCTGCTAAGAGTGCATTAGCAGAAGCTGAAGTAGAGTATGAAGACAAAGAAGATTATTCTATTTTTGTAGCTTTTGAGCTTGATAAAACTTCCCTTGAAAAGCTAGGTGTAAAAAAAGCTAAAGCAGTCATTTGGACTACCACGCCTTGGACTTTACCGGCAAATCAAGCTATATCTTTAAATCCAAATGAAAAATATGTTATCACTGAAGAAGGTTATATTTTTGCTAAAGCCTTGCTTGAAAATATGATTAATAAAAACTTCACTCAAGGAAAAATTCAAAAAGAACTTTTAGGTGTTGAATTTGAAAATTTAAGTGCTATTAATCCACTCAATCAAAGAAAATCCACTCTTATTTTAGGCGATCATGTTTTAATGGAAGGTGGAACAGGGCTTGTACATACTGCACCAGGTCATGGTGAGGATGATTATTATGCGTGCTTAAAATATGGCATTGAAGTGATTATGCCAGTAGATGATGGTGGGTGTTATGATGAAACACTAAGAGCTAAAGGGCTTTTGCCAGAGCATTTATTAAATGAGTTTATAGGACTTCATATTTTTAAAGCAAATGAGCGTATTTTAGAATTGCTTGGCGAAGCTTTACTTGAGAGTTCTAAATTTATACATTCTTATCCATTTTGTTGGAGAACACATAAACCGGTTATTTATAGAGCTACAAAACAATGGTTTATCTTAATGGATGAGAAAAAATTAGATGGAAAATCTTTAAGAGAGCTAGCACTAGAGCAATTAAATAATGTGAAATTTTACCCAGAAAGTGGGGTAAAAAGACTTAGTTCTATGATAGAAAATCGCCCTGATTGGTGTATATCAAGACAAAGAGATTGGGGTGTGCCTATCGCATTTTTTAGAGATAAAAACACCAAAGAAGTGATTTTTGATGATGATGTTTTAGATCATTTGGTGGGAATTTTTGAAGCAAATGGAGCTGATGCGTGGTGGGATTTAGAAATAAAAGATTTATTACCGCCAAATAGCAAATATGATCCAAATAATTTAGAAAAAGTTTATAATATTTTAGATGTTTGGTTTGATAGTGGTAGCACTTGGGAAGCAGTATTAAACTCAGCAAGATATGATGCAGGAGAATATCAAGCTTCAATGTATCTTGAAGGAAGTGACCAGCACCGTGGATGGTTTCAAAGCTCACTTTTAATTTCTACCGCGATCAATCACAAAACCCCATATAAAAACATACTTACTCATGGCTTTACCGTAGATGAAAAGGGTCAAAAAATGAGTAAATCTAAGGGTAATGTGATTTTACCTCAAAATGTAGCTAAAAATTATGGGGTAGAAATTTTAAGACTTTGGATAATGCTTAGTGATTATTCAACAGACTTAAAAATTTCAGATAATATCTTAAAACAAGTAAGCGAGCAGTATAGAAAGATAAGAAATACTATAAGATTTTTACTTGCAAATACTAATGATATGGAATTTTTAGAAACAAAAAATTTCACACTTTTAGATAAGTGGATTTTAATGCGTGCAAAAGTTGCTTTTGAAGTATGTGAAGTTGCTTTTGAAAAATATGAATTTGCAAAAGGCTTTAGTGTGCTTTTAAATTTCTTAAGTGCGGATTTAAGTGGAATTTATTTAGATGTGTGCAAAGATAGATTATATTGTAATGCAAAAGATGATACAAAAAGAGTAAGCGCGCAAAGTGCTATGGTGCTAATAGCTAGAAAACTTTTTGCGCTTTTAGCTCCAAGTTTAACTTACACTATAGATGAAGCTTTAGAACATGCAAATGTGGCCATTAAAGAAAATGCTAAAGATGTTTTTGATTTGGTATTAAAAAATGGCTTTGATTATGAGTATAAAATCGAAGATGATTTATTTATAAAATCAAGAGAAAAATTCTTTGAACTTGTTGATGTATTAAAAAAAGACAAAATCATCAAATCAACCTTAGAGTTAAGCTTGCAAACAAGTGCAAATGAGCTTTTGAGTGAAGATATTGAAGAAGTAGCTGATTGGTTTATGGTAAGCTCAGTAGAAAGCTTAGATGATAAAGAAACTTTGAGTGAGTTTAAAATAGATGATCATAGTTTTAAAATAGTGCGTTCTTTATTGCACAAGTGTCCAAGATGTTGGAAATTTTTAGCAAAAGAAGAAGAATGTTTATGTCCAAGATGTAATAGTGTGGAAAAAGCAAAAAATGTTTGAGCAAGCTTTACCTTTTAGCGTGGTAGTGATTACTTTATTGAGCTTTTTATTTATCACGCTTTTTTTGTTTTATTTGGTTAAAAAATTTAAGGATAAATAATGGTAACTTTAAAAGAAGCTTTGAAATTTTCAAATGAAGAATTAGAAAATCTAAAAAAAGAATTAAATGAAAAAGCACATCAGCAAAAGCATTTAGGTGCTTATGTAGAGCAGTTTTTAAATAAAGACTTAAGCACTTCAGGTACTGGCGTACCAGTAGCTATAAAAGATAATATTAGTGTAAAAGATTGGGAATTAACTTGTGGTTCTAAAATTTTACAAGGCTATGTGGCTCCTTATGATGCAAGCGCTATTGTAAATTTACGCAAAAATAATTTTACTCCATTTGGAAGATGTAATATGGATGAGTTTGCTATGGGAAGTACAAGTGCAACTTCTTTTTATGGTAAGACTTTAAATCCGCTTGATAATACTAAAGTTCCAGGTGGAAGTAGTGGGGGGAGTGCTGCTGCGGTTGCTGCAGGGATAGCTTTAGCAAGTTTGGGTTCAGATACAGGTGGTTCAGTAAGGCAACCTGCTGCTTTTTGTGGTTGTGTTGGGTTTAAGCCAAGTTATGGAAGAGTTAGCAGGTATGGTTTAGCAGCGTATTCTTCAAGCCTTGATCAAATAGGAGTTTTAACGCAAAATGTTGAAGATGCTGCAATTTTATATGATGCTATTGCAGGCTATGATGAAAAAGATAGCACGAGTGTAAACATAGCTTTTGAGCCAACTACGCCAAAACTAAATGCAAATAAAAAGCTAAAAATAGCTGTGATCAAAAACTATATAGAGCAAACTAATGATGATGTAAAACAAGCCTTATTAAAAACCATAGATATGTTAAAAGCAAATGGCCATGAGATTGTTTATAAAGACTTAATGGATTCTACATTTGATGTTGCGGCTTATTATATCATAGCAGCAGCTGAAGCAAGTGCAAATTTAAGCCGTTATGATGGCGTAAGATATGGTAGAAGAAGTGAAAAATGTGACAATCTTAGCCAAATGTATGTAAATAGCAGAAGTGAAGGTTTTGGTGAGGAAGTAAAAAGAAGAATTTTACTAGGAACCTTTGTTTTAAGTAGTGGCTATTATGATGCATACTACATCAAAGCACAAAAGGCTAGAAGATTTATCAAGCAAAAATATGAAGAAATTTTAAACGATTGTGATTTGATTTTTATGCCAGTTGCTCCAAGCGTTGCTTTTGGTTTTAACGATATAAAAACTCCAGTGCAAATGTATTTAGAAGATGTATTTACTATTTCAGTGAATTTAGCAGGACTTGGTGGCATTAGTGTGCCAGTAGGAAAAAATGAAAATGGACTTAGTATTTCTGCTCAGCTTATATGCAAAGCTTATGATGAGCAAACTTTATTAGATGGTGCTTTGAGCTTGGAAGAAATTATCAAAAACAAATAAAGGAAAAATTATGAAAATCATAAAACGCGCTTTGACTTTTGAAGATGTTTTACTAGTCCCTCAATATTCTGAGGTTTTACCTAAAGAAGTAGATATTAAAACAAGACTTACAAAAAATATCACCTTAAATATGCCTTTGATTTCAGCTGCTATGGATACAGTTACTGAACATAGAGCAGCTATTATGATGGCAAGGCTTGGTGGCATAGGGGTAATCCATAAAAATATGGACATAGCTTCACAAGTTAGAGAGATAAAAAGAGTTAAAAAAAGTGAAAGTGGCGTGATTATGGATCCTATTTATATAGGGCCTAAAGCAAGTGTTAAAGAAGCGCTAGAACTCATGGCTGAATATAGAATTTCAGGCGTTCCTGTGGTAGATGAGAATAAAATTTTAATAGGAATTTTAACTAATCGCGATTTAAGATTTGAAACTAACTTTGATAATTTAGTAGAAAATGTAATGACAAAAATGCCTTTAATCACTGCTAAAAAAGGCTCTACTTTAGATGATGCAGAAAGGATTTTCTCTACTAATAAAGTAGAAAAACTTCCAATCGTAGATGAAAATAATCGCTTAGAAGGTTTAATCACTATAAAAGATTTGAAAAAACGCAAAGAATATCCAAATTCAAATAAAGATGCTTATGGAAGATTAAGAGTGGCTGCAGCCGTGGGTGTGGGTCAGCTTGATCGCGTAAAGGCTTTAGTAGAAGCTGAAGTTGATGTTATAGTAATGGATAGTGCGCATGGACATTCTAAAGGGATTATTGATACATTAAAAGCAATTAAGGCTGAATTTAATGTAGATGTGATAGTAGGAAATGTTGCAAGTGCTAAAGCAGTTAAAGATCTATGTGAAGCAGGTGCAGACGCTGTTAAGATAGGTATAGGACCTGGTAGTATTTGTACCACTCGTATTGTTTCAGGTGTGGGTGTACCTCAAATTTCAGCTATAGATGAATGCGCAATAGAAGCGAGTAAATACAGCGTGCCAGTAATCGCTGATGGGGGTATAAAATACTCAGGCGATATTGCAAAAGCTATCGCAGCAGGAGCAAGTAGTGTGATGATAGGTTCACTTTTGGCAGGAACTGATGAGAGTCCAGGTGAGTTATTTACTTATCAAGGAAGACAATATAAGAGTTATCGTGGCATGGGAAGCTTAGGTGCTATGCAAAAAGGTAGTTCAGATAGATATTTCCAAGAAGGTACAGCTCAAGATAAACTTGTACCTGAAGGTATTGAAGGTAGGGTGCCTTATGTAGGAAGTATAAAAAGTGTAGTACATCAACTTTTAGGTGGGCTTAGATCTTCTATGGGTTATGTAGGTGCAGTAGATATCAAAGCTTTCCAAGAAAGAGCTGAATTTGTAGAAATCACCGCAGCAGGATTAAAAGAAAGCCATGTGCATGATGTAACTATCACTGCTGAAGCACCAAATTATAAGGTGAGTAATTAATGGAATTTGAAGATCATATCAAACAAGCTGAGCTTTCTTTGGAGAAACTTAATGATAAAGATTTGGACCTTAAAACTTGCGTAGAAATTTATAAAGAAGGTTTAAAAAGTATCAAGCAAGCAAGAACTATGCTTGAAAATGCTAAATTAGAAATCGAGCAAGTAGATGAGTAGTGTTGTAGCTTTACAATTTCCCACTTTGGCTTTGAGTGAATCAAGGCTTGATTATTATCTAAAAGCTGCTAAGGAAAGTGGTGCGAATTTGGTGGTTTTGGGCGAGTATGTTTTAAATAGCTTTTTTAGTGAGCTAAAAACTATGCCAAAAAGTATGATCAAAGAACAAAGTCAAAGTAAAAAAGCAAGCTTGATAAAACTTGCTAAAAAATATGATTTAAATATTATTGCACCTTTCATAAGTGTTGAAAATGATGGTTTAAAAAAACTATGCTTAAAAGTAGGTCCACAAAATGTAAAAGTGTATGAGCAACAAATTTTAATGCCTTATGCACACTGGAATGAAGAAAAATTTTTTAACAATAAAAAAGCTGATAAGCTTAAACTTTTTACTTTCACACATGAGGGCTTAAAATGTGCTTTGCTTTTTGGCTTTGAGGCACATTTTGATATCTTTTGGCAAATGATCATGAAAAAAAAGATAGACTTAGTCATCATTCCCACAGCTAGCACCTTTGAAAGTAATCAAAGATGGCTAGAACTTTTAAAAACAAGAGCCTTTTTAAACTCAACAAGCATTTTAAGGGTTAATCGTATAGGTAATTTAAAGCAAGAAAATGAGTGGAAATTTTATGGAGATAGCTTTTTTATTAATGCTTTTGGCGAAGTGCAAGAGCAACTTGGCGATCAAGAAGAAATGCTTGTAGTGGAAGTTAGTAAGGCAAATGAAGCTAGAAATTTATGGGGTTTTGATAAGCTTATAAAAAATTACGAAGAATAATTTATATTTTAAAACACAAATTATACTTTTAATATAAAGTATAATTTGTTAGAATTAACAATTTAATATAGTAAATTTGGATTTAACTATTTTGTTTATTAACTATAAGCCAAAGAATTGGAAATCCTATTATTCCAATTGGCAAGGCAAGCATAAATAATAAAAATTTTATAACGATTTTTGTAATGATTAAAAAAAGAGCATTAATAAAAAATACATTATCTCCAAGCAGTATGTTTTTTAGTTCTTCCCATGCAAAACATGCAAAAGGAAATAATAAATTCCTAACATAATAAAAAATGAAATGCTGCTAGATAGTGGAGTGGTAAAATAAAAAAACACATGCTGCAAACACATAATGTCTTATAAGCCACACTAGATTTATAGTGCTAAAAACTTTTAGTGGATTGATCAAATTTTACTCCTTATTTATTTATAAAATATTTTGCAATTTTATTTTTTTAAATTAATTTAAACTTAATATTTTTATTTTAATATTGTTATATTAATACTAAATTAAATATAAAGTAGTTTTAGTATTAATAATTTATATAAGATTGTGTAAATATTTTGATGTGGTTATGTGATTTATATCAGGATAAAATAAATACTCATTAAAAAGTTTATATTTTATTTTTAGTAAACAAATGATAGAATTTTGCCTTAAATTTTCAAAAAATTTGAGGCAAAAATGCAAAAAATTCATTTTATAGGTATAGGCGGTATTGGAATTTCAGCTTTGGCGAGATTTTTAAAAGAACAAGACTTTAAGATTAGTGGTTCTGATATCAAAGAAAGTAAAATCACAAAAGAATTAGAAAAAGAAGGCATAAATATAAAAATTCCTCATCATAAAGACAATGTCAAAGATGTGGATTTAGTGGTGTATTCAGCTGCTATCAAAGAAGATAATGAAGAATTAATCAGCGCAAAAAAACAAAACATCACAACGCTTTCAAGAAAAGAAGCCCTGCCTATGATTTTAAAAGACAAAAGAGTTTTTGCAGTTGCGGGAGCCCATGGTAAAAGCACGACTTCAAGCATTTTAGCAAGCTTGATAGAAGCTTCTGTTATTATTGGTGCAGTGCTAAAAGAAAGTGGCACCAATATGCTTTATAAAGAAAGCGAAAATCTTATTTTTGAAGCTGATGAGAGTGACAGTTCTTTTTTGAACTCAAATCCTTATTTAGCTATAGTGACTAATGTTGAAGCAGAACATTTAGATCATTATGGAAATGATCTTTCAAAATTATACAAAGCTTATGAAGACTTTTTGCGTTTGCCTAAAATTCAAGTGATTAATGCTGAAGATGAGTTTTTGTCAAGTTTAAATTTAAATAATGCAAAAAAGCTTTACCCAAGCAAAGATATCACAAATATTTATATGAAAGTGGAAAATTTTAAGCCAAAAACCTATTTTACGCTTAAAGATTTAGGCGAATTTAGCGTTTTTGGTATGGGTGAGCATGTGGCGATGGACGCTGCTTTGGCTATTTTGGCTGCGAGTGAATTTATAAATATAGAAGAGCTAAAAACTAAGCTTTTAAAATATCAAGGGATTAAAAAAAGATTTGATATTTTGTTTGCAAATGAAAATATGACTTTGATTGATGATTATGGACACCATCCAACAGAAATCAAAACAACACTTAAAGCAGCAAGTGAGTATGCAAGGCTAGCTGGATATAAAAAAATCATAGCTATTTTTGAGCCTCATCGTTATACGCGTTTAAGTGCAAATATAGAGTATTTTAGCGAGGTTTTAGCAAATGTTGATGAGCTTTATATTTTACCTGTGTATGCAGCAGGAGAAGCTAAAATAGAGATTAATATGCAAAAATACTTTCCAAAAGCTAAATTTATAAAAGAAATCAAAAGAGAAGAAAGTGCTATTTATCTTGATGATGAGTTGATTGAAAATGGCTTGGTAATTGGTTTTGGTGCAGGAGATATAAGCACAAAGCTCAGGGGCAAGTATGTTTAAGATTTTTTTATATGTCCTAGCTTTTTTTGCGATTTTACTTTTTTTTGTTTTTTTACGTAAAAAAATAGGCAAGATTAGCAATTATCTTTTGATTTTAGTGTTGATTTTGATGATTGCTTTTGCGATTAAATTTGAGTTAAGTGCCACAAGAAGTGGTATTTTAAAAAAAGAAACGCTCAATGCATTCTTACAAGGACAAAGTCTAATTTGCAAAGATATTAATGTCACTAAAGAGTATTTTAACTTTGAACATGGAACGCAAAGTTTTATTTCAAATGGTAAAAATAAACAATTTAAAGCCTATGTTTTTGATATAAAAGATTGCAAGGTAGATAAATAATGCAAGAGCAATTTTTTAAAAAGCTAGATTTAGATGGCTATATAGAAGACTTTAGGGGGCTTTTTGCAAGAGATAAAGAAATTTTTTTACAAGGTGATAGTAAGCTTCATTATAAAAGAATCAATGAACTTTCGTTGATTGATTTTAATCCTCCACCTATGATAGAAGGGCTAAATAGTGCTTTAACTCATCTTAGCAAGCAAGGAATTTTGCATTTAAGTCAAAGCTTTGAATTTATTAAAATCTGTATGTATTTTAGATACTTAAAGGGCTTAAAATTTGAAGAAAGCTTAAAAGAATGGCTTTTAAAAATAGAAATTCCACAAGCTATTTTAGAACTTTTTGAGTATTTTGATGAAAAGGGTGAGATTAAAGAAAGTATTGATGAAAGACTTGTTAATCTAAATTTAGCTCTAAAGATAAAAAAAGAAAGCTTGGTAGCTGAGTTTAAAAAACTCACATATACTAAAAATCTTAGTGCATATTTGATTGATACGCAAATCCATCTTATCAATGGTATGGAGGCCTTGCTTTTACGCGGTGGGTTTAATCATGTCTTAAAAGCAAAAATCATAGGTAGAAGTAGTGGCGGTGGATTTTATGTGGTGCCTTTAAGCGTAGAAAAAATCCAAAGTCAAATAGATGAAATCAAAGATGCTAAAGAAGAAATTTTTTATGAGTATGCTAAAAAAATCAGCTTGATTTTTTATAAAAATTTGATGTTTTTGAAATTTATCAATAATGCTTTTGATTTATTTGATCATTATAGCGCTAGAGTTTTGATGGCTAAAAAACATGATTATGAGTTTGTTTTAGCTGATAGTTCTAATAATTTAAGTTTATATAACTTCGCACATCCGGCTTTAAAAAATGCAAAAAGTGTTAATATAGAGTTTAATAAAAAAGTTTTAATCATCACGGGTGTAAATGCAGGTGGTAAGTCTATGCTTTTAAAAGGAATTTTAAGTGCAGCTTTACTTGCAAAGCATTTACTTCCTATGAAAATTAACGCACAAAAAAGCCAAATAGGGAATTTCAAAGAATTTGATGCGATTTTAGAAGATCCACAAAATGTAAAAAATGATATTTCTACTTTTGCAGGAAGGATGTTGCATTTTTCTAAGCTTTTAGGTAAGAAAAATGTTTTATTAGGGGTTGATGAGATAGAGCTTGGAACAGATTTTGAAGAAGCTGCGTGTTTATATACTGAGCTTATTTCTAAGCTTTTAGAACAAGATAATAAAATCATCATCACAACCCACCATAAACGCCTTGCTATGCTTTTGGCTAAAAATTCACAAGTAGAACTTATCGCTGCTTTGTATGATGAGGAATTATCACGTCCAAAATATGAGTTTTTAAAAGGCACTATAGGTAAATCTTATGCATTTGAAACGGCTTTAAGATATGGCATAAGTGCAAATTTAGTGCAAAATGCTAAAAAGCTTTATGGAGAAGATAAAGAAAATTTAGAAGAAATGGTAAGTAAAAATATCAATCTTGAACTTTCTTTACGCAAGAAAAATGAAGAGCTTGAAAAAAAAGAAGTCAAAGTAGATGAAATTTTACTTTTACTTAAAGATCAAAAAGAAAAAAATGAGCAAGAATTTAAAAAGCTTGTTTCTAATTTAGAATTTAAATACCACAAAGCCATAGAAGAAGCTAAAAAAACGATAAATCTAAAAGATATTAAAGAAAAACAAAGAAGTTTAAACAAAGCTAATGAACTTAAAAAAAGCATTGTTTTACCAAGTATGGAGCAAAATGAAGAACTTAGAGTTGGGGATTTTGTAAAATATGAAAAAATCAAAGGTAAAATCACAGCTATTTCAAAAAATGACGCGATGATTCAAAGTGATGGTTTGAGTTTGCGTGTGCCATTAAAGCTTCTTAAAAAAAGCAATCAAAACCCTACACAAAAGGTAAAACCAAGTGTCAATATAACCCGTCCAAGTGCTTTAAATATGACTTTAGATTTACACGGCTTAAGAAGTGATGAGGCGCTTGAAAGATTAGATAAATTTATCTCTGATGCTTTGATAGTGGGTTTTGATGAGGTGATAGTTTATCATGGTATAGGCACAGGAAAACTAGCTTTTGCGGTAAAAGAGTTTTTAAAAGCCCACAAAAGTGTAAAAAGCTTTAATGATGCTCCGATTAATCAAGGTGGTTTTGGTGCTAAGGTGGTTAAATTATAATTTATTAATCCTATCTTGATCACTATCACCTTTAAAAAATGCATAGTTTTTATTATTACATTTATATGCAAAATAGATATCTTGATTTTCTTTAATAAAAGGTTCAAAATAATTTGTAATCACTTCTTTATTTTTTTCTATAAATCCCATATTTGTAATTTTTGAAAAATCGTTAATATAGCAAAGAAAATCAATATATTCATAATCATTTTGTATTAAAAATTCTTGAAAAAGACTATAAATATTTTCTGTAAAATTACCTATAAAATCAACTATTCTAATGCATTTTGCTTGAAGTATTTTTATTTCTCTTGTAACAAAAATACATTCTAGTGTAGATTTTTCAAATATTCCCAAAAATTGATATTTGTAAAAAGGGTTGTTGTAGTATCTGTTTATAAAGTATTTTTTGGATTTATAAGGTATAAAATTAAATTTAATATTTGATTTTATGAATTCTTCTGCATTTAAAATTTTATATGTAAAATTAATATTTTTTAAGTTACATATCGATGGAGAATTTGCAAAATCAGCCATATAAAAAATATTTTTTTTATCATTTTTAATATAAAAATGCTTAAGTGGTTCTATTTTATCATATAAAAAAAGTTTATAATATTTTATACCATACTCTGATAATCCAGCATTTCCAATTGATTTTGGTGTTAAAGTTTCTAGTAGAAATTTAATTAATACTAATCCAAATGTAGGTTTAATGCTTTTCCAAATTCCAAACCATAAATCTTTGTTGGCTTCGAGTTTATTATCATATTGACTAAGTAAGGTAAAGCCTAATATAGATTGAATAATATTATCTTCTAATCCCAAAACAATATTATACCTTTGATTGTATTTATCTAAATACTGAAAATCAAGCACTTCTTTATTATAGGCAAATACATGATTTTTATTCCAATGATTTTTTATAAATTCCATTATTTTGTTTGCTTCTTCTAATTTTGCAAAACGGATTTCAACCATAGTTAGCCTTTCCATATATAAACTCATTGCAATCATACCTATGAAGAGCAAAAGGATTATTAATTAAGTCTTTGTAGTTAATATCTTTTGAAGGTATGGAGCTAAAAGCAAAATCAAAATTATATTTTTTAAGCCATCTTTTTGCATAAGAGGTGCTTTCTCCATAGGGATAAGAAAATATTTGTATTGGTGGTTTTATAAAAGAGTTTAAAAAATTTATAGAGGATTTTAGCTCATATTTTTGGTTATATATGTTCAATGTTTTAAAGCTTAAATGGGTAAAGCTATGGCTAGCTATCAACATACCATTATCACTCATTGTTTTCAATTCATTTTTACTTAAATATAAATTATCAAAAATTTCATCATCATTCCAAAAATTTGTAATAACTTGATCTAAAATTTTTTCTTTATATTCTGGTTTTATAAAATAATTAAATAAGAGTTTAAAGTCTTTTGTACTTTTATCATCATCCAATTCTTGATAATAGTTTTTAAAAAGTTTTAAAGAAGATCTTTTTAACATGCTTGGTTTTATAATATTATAGGCAGTGTTTAATAAAATCCCCCCCCCCATTTTTCCAAGTAAATAATGTATTCTATGAACATCTAGTGCTTTTTTCTGTTTAAATATACGAGTAGGAACAAAAAATATACCAAAAAGCTTTCTTTTTGTAAGTTCGTTAAAGACATAATTATAATGATCTTTAAGTCCATCATCAAAGGTTAATAGAATTTTATTTTTTAATTTATTACAAAACAATGGATTTTCTTTTAAAAATAAAAATTCTTCAAGGTTTACAAATCCAAATTCTTTTTCAAAAAAATCTAATTGTTTTTTAAAATTTTCAATATGTAAATATCTAAAATTAGGTAATTTTTTTACTTTTTCTCTTATGTAGTGATACATTATTATTTTCATAATTATCCTTTTTGGATATTATATCAAAGCTATCTTTAAAAAATAAAACTTAAATTTAATATTTTTTTGTTACTCTTTTAAACAAGGTTTAATAATGAAACAAGTGATGATTTTAAGCGGGGCAGGTTTGTCTGCTCCAAGTGGTATAAAGACTTTTAGAGCTAGCGGTGGGCTTTGGGAAGAGCATGATGTGATGGAAGTTTGCTCTGCAACTGGCTTTAGAAAAAATCCTAAAAAAGTTTTGGAATTTTATAATAAAAGAAGAAAAGAACTAGCTAGTGTTAAGCCAAATCACGCACATGAAATCATCGCTTTATTAAAACAAAAATTTCCAAAACAAATTAGCAT
Organism: Campylobacter sp. CNRCH_2007_0968H; assembly: GCF_025773245.1. NCBI lineage: Bacteria > Pseudomonadati > Campylobacterota > Epsilonproteobacteria > Campylobacterales > Campylobacteraceae > Campylobacter > Campylobacter sp. CNRCH_2007_0968H. The sequence continues at coordinate 14,706 of NZ_JAKMTQ010000013.1, forward strand.
TTTAACGCAAAATGTAGATGATTTATTAGAGCGAGCAGGTTGTGAAGAAGTGGTGCATTTGCATGGCTTTTTACCTGAGCTTAGGTGTTTAGAGTGTGAAAATATTTTTAACATAGACTATGAAAGTAGTGATGATAAAATTTGTCCTAAATGTCAAAGCAAAAGTGTAAGGCACAATATCGTGATGTTTGAAGAAATGGCACCAAATTATAAAATTTTATATGAAAAATTACAAAATTGTGATTTATTTGTATGTATAGGCACAAGCGGGCAGGTTTTACCCGTGGGAGAGTATGCAAGAGTATGCAAGCAAAGTATATTAAACAATCTTGATGAGGATAAATATTTAGAAAGTAATTTCACAAAAGTTTATATAGAAGATGTTTGCACGGCTATTGATAAAATCAAAACCGATATAGAAAATTTCTTGGAAGCAAAATGCTAGAAGTAATCTTACAAGGTATAGTTTTAGGTATGGGTGTGTCTGTGCCTTTTGGACCTGTAAATATTTTGATCTTAAATACTGCTTTGTCTTCTTTTAAAAATGCTTTTTGCGTTGGGCTCGGTGCTTTAAGTGCTGATATACTTTTTTTGATTTTGATTAATCTTGAGCTTTTAAGCTTTGCAAATAATGAATTTTTTTATAAAATACTAGCGGTTTTTGGCTTTTTCTTTTTGAGTTTTATGGTATTTTTAATGCTAAGAAAAACAAGAAAAGTCGATCTTAACAAGGTAAATAAAACACATCCTTTAAAAGGTTTTAGCAAAGGATTTTTCTTAAATGTTACAAATCCTTATGTTATAGGCTTTTGGGTGAGTGTAGCAGGGCTCTTAGCATGCAGAGTAAAAACTCTTTTGCCTTGCTTTTTGGTTTGGTTGGTTTTATTGTGTTTTGGATTTTTACTCTATCGTTTTTTGTGTCTAAATTCAAAGCACTTGTAAAAAACAAACATATATTTTACATTAATCTTTTTTCAGCATTTATTTTAGAGTATTTTGCTCTTTCTATGCTGTATAAAGCTTTTATAGGATAGAACATGCAAGTAGTTGAAATTTTTAAAGAATTGAGCAAATTTAAATCCATCACCCCAGATGATGATGGAGCATTAAATTATATTGCAGTGGAGTTAAGTGATTTTGAAGCTTTTTTTATAGAAAAAGAAGGTGTGAAAAATCTTTTGCTGACTAAAAAATTTAGTGATGATGGTGAGCATTTAGCTTTTGGCGGGCATGTAGATGTAGTGCCTGCAGGAGAGGGTTGGAGCAGTGATCCTTTTGAGCCTTTAGAAAAAGATGGGTTTATTTATGTAAGAGGTGCACAAGATATGAAAAGTGGCGTGGCTGCTTTTATGTGTGCAGTTAAGGAGGTAGAAAATTTCAAAGGAAGAATTTCACTGATTTTAACAAGCGATGAAGAAGGCGAGGCTAAATTTGGCACGCTTGAAGTGCTTAAATTTATGCAAGAAAAAGATATGCTACCTGATTTTGCTGTGGTTGCTGAGCCAACTTGTGATAAAAAATTTGGAGATAGTATTAAAATAGGGCGTCGTGGTTCTATCAATGCAAAATTGCTTATCAAAGGCAAACAAGGCCATGTAGCATACCCGCAAAAATGCATTAATCCTGTGCATAATTTTGCTTTTGCTTTGAAATTTTTAGCAGGTTTTGATCTTGATCCAGGCGATGAGGTATTTGCACCATCTAAAATCGTTATTACTGATATACGCGGTGGTATGGAAGTGTGTAATGTAACCCCAAATGATTTAAAATTGATGTTTAATGTAAGAAATTCTCCACAAACTAGCTTAGAAGATGTAAAAGCTTATGTAGAAAAGACTTGTGAAGGACTTGATTATGAGTTGAGCATAAATCAAAGTTCAAATCCTTTTTTAACACAAAGTGATTCTAAAATCGTACAAAAACTAAATGAGAGTGTGCAAAAAATTACTCAAGTAGTGCCAGAACTTAACACCAAAGGTGGTACAAGTGATGCGAGATATTTTGCTGAGTTTGGTGTGAGGGTGGTAGAATTTGGCGTGTGTAATGATAGAATTCATGCAATTGATGAAAGAGTGAGTATAGAAGAGCTTGAAAAATTGTATTTAATTTTTAAAGATTTATTAGAGAATTTTAACTAGGAAAAGCATGGATGTAATAGGAATTTAGAGTAGCCTCTCATTTAAGAGTACCTTGCAGCTACCGGCAAGTTAGCCCTCTAAACTTCTAAAATTATATCATTAATTTTTTAAAATGGAGTTAATAGGAAGTAAAATGTCTTTTGAGCTTGATGTAAGTAGCTATGAAAAAATAGAAAAGCTATTTATCAATTTTAAATTGAAATGTGATTTTAAATTTAGAATGATAAAAGGGATTAATGTTTTGCATTTTGGATATTTGTGGGGAGCTTGCAAAGAAGCACAAAAGATTTTAGAAAAAAATCAAAAATGTGAAGATTTGTTTGAGTTAATTATGAAAATTTATTCCAAAAGACGCAAAAATCATCAAGCAAATTTTTTACTTTTACAATGTTATGAAAATGCTCTAAGAAGTACTTTAGCAGTAAAAATAGCAAATTTGTATAATAAGTTAGATGATGATTGGTTTAAATCTAGCGAAGAGGCTTTTAATCCTGCTTTAAAAAGTCTTTTAAAAAAAGTTAAAAAGAGATGTCAAAAAATAGATGAATATAATAGCACTTGGCAAATTTTTGATGATTTTTGTCTGATTGATTTAGAAGAGATATTAATAGATCATTGGAGTGAATTTGCTTATATATTTAAAGATAAAAAAATATATAAAAATCAAGTCTTACCAAGTTTTGGCACCAAAGAACATCTTAAAACAAAACTAAGCCAAATAAGAAAAGCTAGAAATGAAACCTATCATAATAAACCTACAAAAATAAAATTTAAAAAAGATTTGGAAATTTTACTTTTGAGATTTGGTTATAATTTAGAAGATGCTATTGATATTGGAGAGATAAAAGAAGCTATTATTTTAAGATTTAATTATAATAATGTAAGTGAGTAAGTATTTTAAGTAAAATAAATAAAGGTTTTAAATGATTATCAATGGGCAAAAGTTTGAGTTAAAAGAGCTTAAATTCATGGACTATGTTCAAGAAAAACAATTAAAAATAGAATTTATTGCCTTAGAATTAAACGGAGAAATTATCCCAAGGGATAAATTTGAAAATTTGATTTTAAAAGAAAATGATAAAGTAGAGATTGTTACTTTTGTAGGTGGTGGTTGATGAGAATTAAATTTAATGGTAGTATGATAAACACGCATTTTAAAAACACTTTGGAATTTTTTCAAAGTGTGAGTAAAAATGAAAATGATGTATGGATAGTCAATGGTTTTGCAACAAAAGAAAGTTTGGAGCTAAAAGAAAATGATGAGCTTTTTTGTATAGAAAAAAATACTTTACCACCATATGAAGCTCTTGATGCGATGATGAGGGCAAGACATACTCCAAAACTTCATGATAAGCTTAAAAAGGCAAGTGTGGCAGTGTGTGGACTTGGTGGACTTGGTTCGCATATAGCTATAAATTTAGCAAGAAGCGGGATTGGTAGGCTTCATTTGATTGATTTTGATGTGGTTGAGCCAAGTAATCTTAACCGTCAAGCTTATATGGTGGAAGATTTGGGTAAATTTAAGGCTGAAGCTTTAAAAGATCAAATCGCTAAAATTAATCCTTTTATAGAAGTATTTGCACAAGTTTTAAAAATAGAAAAAGAAAATATAGCCAAACTTTTTACAAATGATGATATAGTTTGTGAAGCCTTTGATAGTGCAAAATATAAAGCGCTTTTAGCGCAAAATTTTCATCAACACTATCCTCAAAAAACATTAATTTGTGCTTCTGGCTTAGCAGGATATGGCGATAGCAACAGCATACAAACAAGAAAAATTGCAAAAAACTTTTATGTTTGTGGTGATTTAAAAAACGAGGCAAAAGTAGGTAATGGACTTATGGCACCGCGTGTAAATATTTGTGCAGGACATCAAGCAAATTTAGTTCTAGAACTTTTAGCGAGCGAGTAATGGAAAAATTAAAAATAGGAAAATATGAGTTTAATTCCAGGTTTATTCTAGGTTCTGGGAAATTTTCTTTTGAGCTTATAAAATCAGCCATTGAAGAAGCAAAAGTTGAGATTATCACCTTAGCTTTGCGTAGGGTAAATGATAAAGGTATAGAAAATATACTTGATTTTATCCCAAAGCATATTAAGCTTTTACCAAATACTTCAGGTGCAAGAAATGCTAATGAGGCATTGCGTATAGCAAGACTTGCAAGAGAGCTTGGTTGTGGAGATATGATTAAGGTCGAAGTAATTAGCGATAGTAAATATTTATTACCGGATAATTATGAAAGTATAAAAGCAGTAGAACTTTTAGCAAATGAGGGTTTTACACCTTTAGTTTATATGTATCCTGATTTATATGCAGCGCGTGCTATGGCTAATGCGGGAGCTGCTGCTATAATGCCTCTTGGAGCTCCTATAGGAAGCAATAAGGGCTTAAAAACTAAAGAATTTATACAAATTTTACTTAATGAAATTAGCTTACCTATTATAGTAGATGCAGGTATAGGAAATCCAGCACAAGCTTGTGAAGCCATGCAAATGGGAGTAAGTGCAGTGATGGCAAATACCGCCATAGCTCAAGCTAAAGATGTAGCAAAAATGGCAAAGGCTTTTGCGTTAGCTATAGAGGCAGGATATAATGCGTATTTAGCAGGTATAGCAAATGAAAGTACGCCAAGTGCAAGCTCGCCTTTGAGTGGTTTTTTAAGAGATTAAAATGCAAAAATATCCTCATATGCAAAGTATTGAAAGTGAGATTTTAACTAAGGTTTTAAAAGAAGTTAAAAATTTTGATGAAAGTAAATTTAGCGCTTTTGATGTAAAACAAGCTTTAGTTAAAGATTATCTTAACATAGAAGATTTGAAAGCTTTGCTTTCAAGCGCAGCAGAAGATTTTATAGAAGATTTAGCACAAAAATCAAGCAAGATTACTCAAAAATATTTTGGAAATTCCATTTTGCTTTTTACGCCTTTATATCTTTCTAATTTTTGCAATAGCAAATGTACTTATTGTGGATTTCAAAAAGGAAATAATATTAAAAGAGCTAAGCTAAACGAGGCTGAAATTCACAAAGAAATGCAAGAGATTAAAAAAAGTGGCTTGGAAGAAATTTTACTCTTAACAGGTGAGGGCAGGGAATATGCTAGCGTAGAATATCTTGCCAAAGCTTGTGAGATAGCAAAAGAGTATTTTAAGGTCGTGGGAATTGAAGTTTATCCTATGAATGTAGATGAGTATACATTGCTTCATGAAAAGGGTTGTGAATATGTAAGTGTTTATCAAGAAACTTATAATCAAAAAACTTATTCTAAAATTCATATTGAAGGTGAAAAAAGTGTATTTGAGTATCGTTTTCATGCACAAGAGCGAGCGTTAAAAGCAGGTATGAGAGGGGTTGCTTTTGGAGCTTTACTTGGCGTGGATGATTTTAGAAAAGATGCTTTTGCTACGGCTTTACACGCGTATTTTTTACAGCAAAAATACCCTCATGCTGAAATAGCTTTATCTATCCCTAGATTAAGACCTATTATCAATAATAAAAAAATTCATCCAAAAGATGTAAGTGAAACAAGGCTTTTGCAGGTTTTATGTGCTTATAGATTATTTTTACCTTTTGCGAGTATTACGATTTCTACGCGTGAAAGAGCAGGATTTAGAGACGGGGTTATTAAACTTGGAGCTACTAAAATGAGTGCAGGTGTAAGCGTGGGGGTAGGTGAGCACCAAGGTGATAAAAAAGGTGATGATCAGTTTCAAATTAGTGATATGCGTAGTGTTGATGAGGTTTTAGTTATGTTAAAAAATGCAAATTTACAAGCTATAATGAGCGATAGTATTTATGTGGGATAAAAAAATCATTGCTATTAGCGATAGTCAAAATACCCAAGGAGATTTTTTAAATTTTATTGAAAAACTAAGTCAAAGTAGTATTGATGCTTTAGTGCTTAGAGAAAAACATTTGGATGAGTTAGAATATACTAAATTAGCCAAAGAAGTATTAAAAATTTTTAATAAAACTCAAAAAATTTGCTTTTTGCATTATCATTATGAAGCTTGTTTAAAATTAAATCATCAATTTTTTCATGCTCCCTTAATAATTTTACAAAATTACCCACAAAGTTATAAAAAATTTGAGCTTTTGGGTACTTCTGTCCATTCTAAAGAAGAATTAGATTTAGCTTATAAGTTTAAAGTAAATCATGCTTTTTTCGGACATGTATTTGAAAGCTCATGTAAGGCTGATTTAACACCAAAGGGTATAAAAAATTTAAAAGATTTGTTAGAAGTTTCAAAAATACCCATTTATGCTATAGGTGGGATAAATATCCAAACTATAAATCATTTAAAAGATTTAAATTTAGCAGGCGTATGTATAAGAGAAGCTTTGTATAAAAGTAAAGATGTAAAAAACTATGTTTTAAAGTGTAAAGATCTTTTAGTCCAAAAGGACTAAAAGATTATAGCCAGAAAAAGTATGCAATTACTGCAAGTGCGATTGAGCAAAAGATATTTAATATAATCCCAACTTTTACCATTTCTTGTTGTTTAATATGTCCTGTACCAAAAACTATAGCATTTGGTGGTGTAGCAACTGGTAGCATGAAAGCACAAGAAGCACCAATAGCAATGATTAAAGCAAGTCCTAAAGCAGGAACGCCTAAAGTATCTGCTATAGAGATAAATAAAGGCACAAGTAAGGCTGCTGAAGCAGTATTTGAGGTAAATTCAGTTAAAAATACTATAAAAAATGCCACAATTAAACCTATAATAAATAAATGTCCATTTTCTATAAATGAAATGATAGTATCAGCCATTACTTTACTAGCGCCAGAATCTCTTAATACTACACTTAGAGTGATACCTCCACCAAAGAGCATTAATACACCCCAATCGGTATTTTTTTGTATATTTTTCCAATCAATTACTTTAAAAGCACATACTAAAACAGCAGCCAATAAAGCAATAATTGCATCAAGATTTGCTATTTTGTGTCCAAAAATACTTGTGATGATAGGACTGATATTACCACTAAAAATCCAAGATAGTGCAACGACTAAAAAGATTATTAAAGTGATGATTCTAGGTCTTGTAAGTTCTATATTTTCAGTATGTAAATCAACTTGTAGATTAAATTTAGGTTTAAACATAAAGTATAAAATTAAAATCATTGCAGGTAGGAAAATTAAAACAATAGGAATTCCGTATTTTAACCATTGTGCAAAAGTAATGTGTAATTGAGTGGCAACGATTGCATTTGGTGGAGTTCCTACTATGGTGCCTATACCACCTATACTCGCACTAAAAGCTATACCTAAAAGGATGAAAACATAAGTATTTCTATCTTTTTGCGGATCAAGTGAAGCTAACATACCTATAGCAAGCGGAAGCATCATAGCTGCTGTTGCGGTATTACTCATCCACATGGATAAAAATGCAGTAGTGATAAAAATATACAAACTAGAAAGGCCTAAATGCCCTTTTGCTAATGTTAAAATTTTATGTGCAATAAGTTTGTCTAATTTTTGATGATGCATAGCTGCGGCCAAAGCAAAACCACCAAAAAATAAAAAGATATTAGAATCAGCAAAACCTGTTAAAGCTTTAGCGGTGGGTAGTAATCCCAAAATAGCAGCTAAAACAGGTACTAAAATAGCTGTAATAGTAACATGCAAAGCCTCACTAAGCCATAAAACGGCAATAAAAATTAACAAAGATAAACCTTGGTTTACTTTAGTTTCACCAAAAGGGGAAAAATAAAGCAAAGCGATAAATAACACTAAATCAGCAACGACTATAAGTGTTTTTGTATTTGAACTCATTTAACAACTCCTTTAAAATATTGCAGTTTTGTAACATATTCTAAATGAATTTTCTTTTAAATATCAATTTTTGTATAAAATTTTTTCAATAAAATTATTCTTGTGTGAAAAAAAGTAAGTTTTAGTAAAATTTATTTGTTTTTGGTATAATTTTTGCTAATTAAAAATCATAAAATAATAAAGATGATTCTAAGGAAAAAAGATGTTAAAAAAAGTATTTGTATTTGTTTTAGCTTTATTTTTTAGTGCATGTGCTGTAAATTCTAAAAATCAAAGTGTTGCAAAAGTTAATGAGCTTATAAAAATTCAAGCACAATGTTATAATCCTTCTGATTCTAAAGCATATGAAGCAAAAATTAAAGGCCTTGTGTATATTAGTGATGTGGGACTTAAGTATTGCACAAATAAAAGAACAATTGATAAAAGTGCTTCCTTAAAAAAAGTTTATATTCATAGGGTATATGATTTAAATGAGAATTTAAAATATTCTTCTTCTAATGGAAGTAATTATTACATCAATGAAAATTTCAACTATTATTTTTATGTGTTTTTAAAAGAAGAATTAGAAAATAGAGGTATAGTTGTAGTAGAAGATACACAAGATTCTCCTTATGTTTTAAGAGTAGATTTAAGTTTTAATGATTTTTATTCTAAATTTGATTCTAATTCTTTATTTTCAATTATTGCTAGTCAATTGACACTAAAAGATATTAATACCAATAAAACTATTAATATTAAAACCAAACAAGAAGTTAAAGGTTTTTATAATATCAAAGATCTACCTTTTTTCACTCAGCTTCTTATAAAACAAGTGGCTAATAAATCTGCAGATATTATCAGCTCTTTGTGAGGTGTTTTAATTGCCATGGATTTTCCTTTGCGAGTTTTTGTCCAGCTTGCAAGGAAGAGCTTTTAGAATATTCTTTAGGTATAAGAGAACTTGAGGGAAATTTTAAAGTTTATTATTTTTATCAATATGAGCAAATTAAGCATTTGATTTATTTTAAACACAAATTTCAAGGCTATTTTGTTTTAAATGCTTTAGCAAAATTGAGTTTTGCTAAATTTGAGGATTTTTTTCAACCATCTTGTAAAATTAATGCTATAGCTTTAGATGATAAAACATATAAAAATTACTCTCATACTGCTATTTTAACTAAATACTTAAATACTAAATTTATAAAACCTATGTATCACACCTTGCAAGCTAGTTCAGAATTTAAATATAGTGGTAAAAGTTTGAAATTTCGTAAAGATAATAAAAGATCTTATAAGCTTTTAAAGCGTCCAAAATATCCTGTAGTTTTAGTAGATGATGTGATAACTACTGGATTAAGTTTATTAGAGGCAAAAGAGCTTTTAGAAAAAAATAATATTGAAGTGCTTTTTGCTTTAGTTTTGGCTAATGCAAAATTTGATACAATATAGGCATTAATTTTAAGGATTTTTATGGAAAATATTTTTACTAAAGATTCAGATATTGAAAATATAGATATAGAAAGTTCTATAAAAAGTAGTTATTTAGATTATTCTATGAGTGTTATTATAGGCCGCGCCTTGCCTGATGCTAGAGATGGGCTTAAACCTGTTCATAGAAGAATTTTATATGCTATGAATGATTTAGGTGTTGGAAGTCGTAGTGCATACAAAAAATCAGCGCGTATAGTGGGTGATGTAATCGGTAAATATCATCCACATGGTGATACAGCTGTATATGATGCTTTAGTAAGAATGGCGCAAGATTTTTCTATGCGTTATCCAAGCGTAGATGGACAAGGAAACTTCGGTTCTATTGATGGTGATGGCGCTGCTGCGATGCGTTATACTGAAGCTAGGATGACGATTTTAGCTGAAGAGCTTTTGCGCGATATAGAAAAAGATACGGTTGATTTTATACCAAATTATGATGATTCTATGAGTGAGCCCGATGTTTTACCTGCTAGGGTCCCAAATTTATTGCTTAATGGTTCAAGTGGTATTGCAGTAGGTATGGCTACTAATATTCCTCCGCATAGCTTAAATGAGCTTATTGATGGTTTGCTTTATTTAATTGATAATAAAAACGCAAGTTTAGAAGAAATAATGCAATTTATTAAAGGACCTGATTTTCCAACCGGCGGTATTATCTTTGGTAAAAAAGGTATTATAGAAGCATACCGCACAGGTCGTGGTAGGGTAAAAGTAAGAGCAAAGACCCATATAGAAAAAAGAGCTAATAAAGATATTATCGTTATAGATGAACTTCCTTATCAAACTAACAAAGCAAGATTAATAGAGCAAATCGCTGAACTTGCCAAAGAAAAACAAATCGAAGGTATTGCTGAAGTTAGAGATGAGAGTGATAGAGAAGGAATTCGCGTGGTAATTGAGCTAAAACGCGATGCTATGAGTGAGATTGTGTTAAATAATCTTTTTAAATCTACCACTATGGAAAGTACTTTTGGTGTGATTATGCTTGCTATACATAATAAAGAGCCAAAAGTTTTTTCTTTAATTGAGCTTTTAAATTTATTCTTAAATCATAGAAAAACTGTAATTATTAGAAGAACTATTTATGAGTTGCAAAAAGCTAGAGCTAGAGCACATATTTTAGAAGGTTTAAAAATTGCACTAGATAATATTGATGAAGTGATAGCTTTGATTAAAAACTCTCCTGATAACCCAACGGCTAAAAATTTATTAATGCAAAAATTTGGTCTAAGTGAGCTTCAATCTAATGCTATTTTAGATATGAAATTAGGCCGTTTAACAGGTCTTGAGAGAGAAAAAATTGATAACGAATTAAGGGAATTATTAGCAGAAATAGAGAGGCTTGATCAAATTTTAAAAAGCGAAACTTTGCTTGAAAATTTAATCAAAGATGAGTTAAAAGAAATCAGAACAAAATTTGATGTACCAAGAATTACTCAAATTGAAGATGACTATGATGATATTGATATAGAAGATTTAATACCAAATGAAAATATGGTAGTTACTATCACTCATCGTGGCTATATTAAGCGTGTTCCAAGTAAGCAATATGAAAAACAAAAACGCGGTGGTAAAGGCAAGGTTGCAGTTACAACTTATGATGATGATTTTATAGAAAGTTTCTTTACGGCAAATACACATGATACCTTGATGTTTGTTACTGATCGTGGACAGCTTTATTGGCTTAAGGTTTATAAAATTCCTGAAGGAAGTAGAACTGCTAAAGGCAAAGCTGTGGTTAATCTCATTAATCTACAAGCAGATGAAAAAATCATGGCAATTATTCCAACCACTGATTTTGATGAAAGTAAATCATTGTGTTTCTTTACTAAAAATGGTATCGTAAAACGCACAAATTTAAGTGAATATCAAAACATTAGAAGCGTGGGTGTAAAAGCGATTAATCTAGATGAAAATGATGAACTTGTTACTGCAATTATCGTAGCAAGGGATGAAAATGAAACTCAAGAACAAAATTATGAAGAAAATTTAGAAAATGAAATGCTTGAACCTAATGAAGAGCTTGATAATACTATCGTTGGTAAAATGCTTTTTGCGGTTACTAAAAAAGGTATGTGCATTAAATTCCCACTTGCTAAAGTTAGAGAGATTGGCCGTGTAAGTAGAGGGGTAACTGCGATTAAATTTAAAGAAAAAGATGATGAGGTTGTGGGTGCTGTTGTTATAGAAAATGACGCTCAAGAAATCTTAAGCGTAAGTGCAAAAGGTATAGGTAAGCGTACTGATGCTGGAGAATATAGACTTCAAAGTAGAGGTGGTAAGGGTGTTATTTGTATGAAACTTACTGCCAAAACAAAAGATTTAATCGGTATAGTCATAGTTGATGAAAGTATGGATTTAATGGCATTAACAAGTAGTGGTAAGATGATACGCGTTGATATGCAAAGCATTAGAAAAGCAGGTAGAAATACAAGTGGTGTAATTGTTGTTAATGTTGAAAATGATGAGGTTGTAAGCATTGCTAAGTGTCCTAAAGAAGAAGATGAGGAATTAGATGCTGAAACTAATATGGATTTAAATTTAGAATAGTAAAATTATTGGAATGCTTTTTGCTGTTTTAATAAAATCAAATAAATTGAAGGTGTAAAAAATGAAAAAAGTTATTTTTATGTTTTGTTTAGCTTTGGGTTTTAGTGCTTGTGCACTAGATCAAAGAGGTGTGAATCCAAATCAGACTCAAGCAGCAAATTCTGATGTTGTGGTTCAAAAAGTTGATAAAGATGATGTGCGTAACATCATTAGAGAAGAAAAAATGCTTGCAAATGATACAAGCACAGACAATGATCTAACTTTTACAGCGGTGGGTGAGGGTATTGCTCCTTTAAATACGGTTTCAGTTGGTCAAGCTTTGGCTTTAGCTAAAAGAGCGGCAATTACCGATGCTTATAGACAATTAGCAAGTAAGTTGTATGGTGTCAGAGTTAATGGTAAAGATACAGTAAAAGATGCAATGCTTAAAAGCTCAACTATTACAGCGCAGGTAAATGGTTTGATTAAAAATGCAAGTGTTGTAGATCAAGACTTTAAAGATGGTCTTTATAGAGTAAATGTAGAACTTAAAATTGATGCTGACAAGTGGAAAGAATTGTTTGCTTATTAATCCTCATAATTTTTAATGCTACTGCCCAAGATGAATTTATATTTTGGGCAGAACTTTCTAATAAAAATTTTATTCTTTATCATCAAAATGAAACTATTTCTATGGCTATGACTAAAAGTAAAAATAAAAATTTAGAATATGCTTGTGAGTTAGCATATACGCCAAGTGATTTGAAGTCTTTAATACGCAATGATTTTGGTATGGTGGCTGAAGAAAAGATGACAAAGCTGGATAAATTTAACTTTTTAAATGCTCACAAAAATGATTTAATTGATTGTTTTTTTAACTCAAAAATAGATGTAAAAGACTTTGTAAAAAGTGAACAAGCAAGTGCGCAAAGTGAAACTTATGTGAGAATTTTGCCGCTAAGATTTATAGTTGAATTTCACGATAATAGTGCCTTTGTATATTATCTTAAATAAATACAAAGCTTGCTTTTATAAAAATCAAGTTAAAATACTTAAAAAAATATTAAGAGTAAAAGATGTATAAAAGTATCCCTCGTTATTTATTATTTAAATACCTGCGTTTTGATAAAGATCAACCCTTTATTATGCTTTCAAAAATTTTAGCCTTTTTAGGTGTAAGTATAGGACTTTGTGTGCTTTTAGTTGCAATGGCCATTATGAATGGCTTTGATAAAGAATTTGAGAGAAAACTTTTTACTATGAATTACCCTATCACTATATTACCGCGTTTTGGAGCAAATGTAGATGATAAATTATTACAAGAATTAAGAAGCAAATTTCCAAATTTATTATTTAGCCCTTATATTACTACTCAGGTTATAGCAAGAAATGATTTAAAATTGGAAGGCGGTATGCTTTTTGGGGTTAATTTTGAAGATGAAAAAAAGATCAATGAGGTAGTAGCTCAAGCTTTAGAAGATAAAAAATTAGATAATTTTGATATTTTAATTGGTAAGGGTTTAAAAGATGAATTTGGACTTGATTATAATGAAAAAATTACCTTAATTTTTTCCAATCTTAATGCAAGCGGACTTTCGCTTATTCCAAAAGTTAAAAGATTTGATGTTATGGCTGATTTTTCTTCAGGTTTGTTAGCTTATGATAAAGCTTATATGTATACAGATGTAAAAGCTTTAGCTAAGATTTTGTCATATCCCCAAGGAAGTTATGATGGGGTACATGTATATTCAAATAAGCCTTTTGAGGATATTAAACAAATTGAAGCTTTCTTGGGTGCAAGATATGCTAGTATAGGCTGGTGGGAGCAAAATGGAAATTTCTTTGCAGCATTAGCTTTAGAAAAAAGAGCTTTGTTTATAGTATTGATGTTGATTATTTTGGTCGCAAGTTTAAATATAGTAAGTTCTTTATTAATGATAGTAATGAATCGTCGTAGTGAGATAGCTTTGTTGCTTTCTTTAGGAGCTAGTAAGTTAGAGATTAAAAAAACATTTTTTTCTTTAGGATTTTTGATAGGTGGAGGTGGTATCGTAGCAGGTGTGATACTTGCAGCTATTGCTTTGTGGATACTTGGAAATTTTGACATTATTTCTTTACCAAGTGATGTTTATGGCATGAGTAAGCTACCTTTGGAGCTTTCTTTTGTTGATTTTTGTACTACGATTTTTGGTGCTATTATGATTGTGAGCCTGTCTTCTTATTATCCTGCTAAAAAAGCAACACAAGTAGATATTTTAGATACTTTAAGAAACGAATAAATTGAAAAATTTATTCGTTTAAGAATTTTTGAATTTCATTGAAAAAGTTTTCATAACTGATATCTTTAATGGTTTTAATAAATTTTCCATTCTCATCAATCAAATAAAATTCGCCACTATGTGCTATAGAATATCCCATAGCGGAATCTTTAAGATTGATTTTTTCATATACTACGCCATAATTTTTAGTAACTTTTTCTAATTCTTTTTCATCTTTAGCAACCAATGCAGTTGAATTTGGGTAAAAATACTTAACCCATTGGCTAGTTTGAGTTAAGTTGCTATCTCTTGCTGGATCTAGTGAGATAAATATCACATGAGCTTTTTCTTTATTTGGCATTTTTTCTAAAACATTAGCAATCAAGGCAAGCTCACTAGGACAGACATCAGGACAATATGTATAGCCAAAATATACAATTAGTTTTTTACCGATAAAATCTTTTAGACTAAGTATGCCTTTTTCAGAATTTAAGTGAAAATTGTATTTGTTGTTTTCAAAATACTGCACAGATATAAAAAATACTCCAAAAATTACCACAATTAATAAAAAAATATTTATTTTTTTCATATTTTACCTCTTTACATCAAAGTCAAAATAAAAACCTAGTGGAGTTTCATCATCAAAAAGCTCTATTCTAAAACGCATTATATCTAGAGTGCAAGAACTTAAAACTAATTTAGCATGATAAGTATTGTTTATTTTTTTAAATTGTGGAACAATATCTCCCATATACATATTAAGTCCATAAACCCTAGCATTAAGTTTTTTAAACTCACCTAAATTGGTAATATTTAAATCAAGCTCATTTAATGTAGTAATAGGCTTTGGATTTAAATTTACTAAGACTTTTTTATCCTTAAAATTGTATTCACATTCTTGAATGTTTAGATCACATGTTAGAGGTGTTAAAGTGGTAATTAATTCTCTCTTTTTCCCGGTATTTGATGAATTGGTGTAAAAATAAGCCCCGCATATAGCAAAGACTATAGCTAAGGCAAAGACAAGTAGATTTTTCATTATTTTTTAATGCTTCTTGACTTGATATCTTTTAGTTCAATTGTGCTATTATCATCAAAATAAAGAGTTAGATTGGCCTTTGTTTGCGGTGTGATATTTTCTTTGAGATTTAGTATCATAATGTGCATCCCACCAGGTTTAAGTTCGGTGCTTGAATTAGCTTTTATTGTGATTTGAGGAATTTGAACCATCATTTTTTTACCATCCTTCATAATATGATCATGAATTTCAGCTGTATCGCTTAATGAACTTTGAGCTTTTATGAGTTTAATATCTTTGTTGGAGTTGTTTTTAAGTTCTAAAAAAAATGCCGTTGTTTTAGAATTAGGTGGAGTTTGTCTTACATAAGGATCATTTATAGTAATTTGATTTGAAAAAGCAAAAGTGCTTAATATGGCTAAACTAAGTAATTTTTTCATTATTTTTCCTTTTTTTGTTTTTGGTTATTTGTAAACATTATACACGGAAAAAATTAAAAATATATTTATTGTAAAAATATTATAATTAGCTCTTTGTTGTTTTAATTTTTAATAGAAAGGTGAAAATTGTTTAAAATTATATTAGCATTGTTTAGTTTGGCTGTGTTTGCAAATGCAAATAATCTTGCAAAAATTTATCTAAACGAAGGTATTGATGCAGTTGAAAGGGTATTGGAGCAAGAGTTAAGTAAAAAAGATTTTTGGCTTGATGAGATAAAAGACAAAAATATTAGTTTAGGATATTATGAGGAAAATGTTGCAATAGTTTTAACAAATAAAAGTGATAAAATTATTAGAGTTTATCACTACAATGATGGAAAAGTAGAAAAGAAATTTATCCAAAGGGATGTTTTAACAGGTCTAGCTGGAGATAAAGAAGTAGAAGGAGATTTAAAAACTCCAATAGGTTTTTACGAACTTGGAAAGAAATTTTATCCTGGTGATCCATATTATGGCCCATTTGCATTTGCAACAACTTACCCAAATGTTTTAGATAAAACTTTGGGTAAAACAGGTGGTGGTATTTGGATTCATGGCTATCCTTTAGATGGAACACGCTTGGATACTTATAAAACTAGAGGTTGTATTGCTGTGCATAATGATTTATTGGAAGATTTTAATAAATTAGTAGCTGATAGAAAATCTTATGCAATGACAGAAGAGAAAAATAAAGTAAGAGCAACTCATGATGAAATAGCGATTTTACTAGCTAATTTATTTGCCTGGAAAGATAGTTGGCAAAAAAGTGATATAAATAAGTATTTATCTTTTTATGATAAAAAAATTTTTAAACATAATAATAAATCCACTTATGAGCAATTTGCAAAAAATAAAGAAAGAATTTTTGCAAAGAGAGAAAAAAAGAGCATTAAATTTTCAGATCTTAGCATAAGTCCTTATCCAAATGATAAAAATGAGAAAATTTTTAGAATAGGATTTTATGAAGACTATCGTAGTACTAACTATAAATTCAAAGGAGAAAAAGTCCTTTATGTTAAGCTAGTTGAAGATAAAATGCAAATTTTAGCTGAACAATAATGGCATATATAAAAATTGATCGTTTGGCTTATGAGTATAATCTTGACTTGATAGCCTCTAAAGCAGGAGGTTATCAAAAAGTAATATGTGTTTTTAAAGATAATGCTTATGGACATGGAGCTAAGCTTTTAGCTCCTATAGCTAGAGCAAAAGGTATAAATTTTATAGCGGTAAAAAATGAAGCTGAAGCAAAAGAGCTTGAAGATATTTTTGATAATATCTTAATTTTATCCCATCATCCACATGGCAATGAAAGTGAAAAATTTATTTATGCTTTAAATGCTAAAAATGATATTAAAAAATTCAAGCAAAATATAAAAATTCATTTAGTTGTAGATACAAATATGCATAGAAATGGAATTATACCTGAAGAAATTCAAGAAGTGATACAAGAACTACAAAGTAATAATTTAATACTTCATGGAGTGATGATGCACTTTGCAGGAAGTGATGAAATAGATGCTAGTTATTTTGTGCAAAAACAAAAATTTAAACAAGCTAAAGAGCTAATATATACTTTGCTTTGTGATGAAGCTAAAAAGCTTATATTTCATTCACATAATTCTGAAGCATTGTTTAGAGCAAGCGAGCTTGGGTGTGATGAGTATTGTAGAGTAGGGCTTGTGCAATTTGGCTATGCGCATTTTAATAAAGACTTACGCAAAGTTTTAAGTTTATGGGCTGAAAAATTAAGCCAAAGAGTGTTGAAAAAAGGTCAAAGTGTTGGTTATGGTGGTGTATATAATGCAAAAGAAGATCTTGAAATAGCAACTTATGATTTAGGTTATGCAGATGGGCTTTTGCGTTATGATGGAAAACAAGATTTTTTTCTTCCTAATGGTAAGAAATTGCTTGGAAAAATGTCTATGGATAGTTTTTCTTGTGAGAATGATGAAGATGAAATTTGTGTTTTAAATGATGCAAATATTATGGCTAGTTTTTTTAATACTATCAACTATGAAATTTTAGTCAAACTTTCTCCAAATTTGAAAAGAATTTTAGTTTAAGATAAAAAGTGTTAATATATCTAAAGAAAGGGCAAATATGGCATTTTTAAATTGGGCTATTTTAATTTTATTTTTATTTATAGTATTTTTATTGATAAATCGTTACGAGAGAAAAATAAAAATTTTATATAAAAATATTGAAATCTTGAAAAACGAGTGTAAAAAAAATAGTGAAAATATAGAAAAAAATAGAATTTTAATAGAAAAAAATAGATCAAATATCGAAGATATAAAAATTCAAGATTAATTTTTATCTTGAAGTATTTTTGCTATCAATTCTAATGGATGTAAAAAATGCGTGGAGGATTTTTCATGCTCTAATGCATTTGAAATTTGCATTCTACAAGCTGAACATTCTGCACTGATAATTTCCACATTGCTTTTTTGTATATTTTGAGCTTTTCTTATACCAACTTGCAAAGCTTTTTCATAGTGATCAGTTTGCATACTAACACCGCCAAAACCACAGCATTCATTTGAGTTAATAAGTTCTTTGAAAGTATAGTTTTGTTTAAGCAAGGCTCTAGGTTCTTTAAAAACACCTTGCATTTTTCTTGCATGACAAGGATCGTGGTATGCAATTTTTGTCTTTAATTTTTTCTTTGTTTTTAAAAGCTCTTCTAGTTTAGTATATTCATAAAAATATTTTGTTGCAAGTAGTATTTTACTAGAAATATTTTTAGCTCTTATAGCCCATTCTTCATCTTTTTGCATGTGGAAAAAATGTTCATAGTCTATATTAATCATCGCAGAACAGGTTGCTTCGGGGATAATGATATAATCTAGAGTTTTTAATTTTTCTTCAAAATAAACGATATTTTTTTTAGCTAAAATTTCTATACTTTTAAAATCTCCAGTAAAATAATGAGGAGCACCGCAACAAGATTGATCTTTTAGTAAATCTACATTGATTTTAAGATGTTTACAAATTTCAAGCAAAGCAAAGCCCGTATTTGTATAAGAGTAATTTGACAAGCAGCCTATAAAAAGTCCTATGGTTTTTTCACCTTGATTATTTATGAAATCAGGATTAGAAGCTAGAAAGCTTTTTTTAGCTAAAGAAGGAAGCAAACGATCTTTTTTGATTAAAGGTAGGTTAAATTTAGCTTTCATTCCCAAATTTTTATGTTGTAAACTAAAAGCACAGCTTTGGAAAACATAACCAAATCTTGCTAAAATATCTAGAATTTTTCTGCGTCTTAGAAAAAAGAAAGCAAGTTTTTTGTACCAAGCAATGCCAAATTTTTGTGCTATATCGTAACGCACTTTTTCAATAGCACTATCCACTCTTAAATGGCTTGGACAAACTTCAACGCAATTTGTACACAAAAAACATGATTCAAATATTTTTTTAAGATTTTTATCAAGCTCTAGTTCTTGGTTTTCATAAGCACTGATTAAATCTAAAAAGCCACGAGGGGAAGTACTCTCATCACGATTTATTTCATGTATGGTGCAAACTGGTATGCATTTTCCACATTTTACGCAAGCATTAGAAATTTCATTAACATTTAACATATTAAACCGTTTTAGAGAAAACTTTTTTATCTTCGCTAATGCGTTTTAAATATTTATCAAAACACATAGCAATATTACGGATTAAAAGTACTCCTGTTTCATTAACTTTGATATGAGTTTTATCTATGTTGATAAATTCATTAAGTTTTTGGAGTTCTTCTAAATCTTGCTTAAAATATTCAAAAAAATCAATCTTAAATTTACTTTCAATATTTTTTATATTAAGAGCAAAATTACTCATAAGTTCCATAATAACAGCTTTTCTTAGTTCATCATCATCATCAAGCATGATACCTTTTTCGCAAGGCAATCGACCTTCATCGATAGCCTTTTCGTAGCTTGGCATATCTTTGAAATTTTGCATATAGTGTCTTTTACCTTCGCCTATACTTGTTAGGCCAATCCCGATTAAATCAGTTCCGCCTTTTGTAGTATAGCCTTGAAAATTTCTATGCAAACTACCATTTTCTAAGGCTTTAAAAAGTTCATCTTGTGGTTTTGCAAAATGATCCATTCCTATCATTTTATAACCATTTTGAGTTAAAAATTTTTCACAATATTCTAAAATTTGAAGTTTTACATCAGGACTTGGTAGAGTGTTTTCGTCAAATTTTCTCATATTTTTTTTAAGCCAAGGCACATGTGCATAATTAAAAATAGCAAAGCGATCGGGATTAATCAGCAGTGCTTTTTCTAAAGTTTGCTTAAAACTTTCTAGACTTTGATAAGGAAGGCCATAAATTAAATCCATATTTACTGAATTTATCCCTTTTTTTCTTACCATATCTACTGCATTTTTGGTAAGTTCAAAAGGTTGAATTCTATGAATTTCCTTTTGAACCTTTTCGTTAAAATCTTGCACGCCAAAACTAATGCGATTAAAGCCATTTTGAATTAAAACATCAGCTTGTTCTTCATTTAAGAATCTAGGATCAATTTCACAACTTACTTCACTATCTTGGGTAAAATTTGGAAAAATGCTTTTTATTTTAAAAATCAAACTTTGCAATTGTTTAGCAGAAAAAAAAGTAGGTGTACCACCACCAAAATGCATTTGAGCTACTTCTCTTTGTGTGTCAATGGTATTTGTTAAAAGATCAAGTTCTTTAAAAAGATAATTTAAATACCTTTCTTTACTTTCTTCTTTTGCGGTATATATTACATTACAACCGCAAAAATAACAAGCACTCCTGCAAAAAGGCAAATGAAAATATAAAGATAATTGTGCTGTTTGTTGTTTTAAAATTTTTATATAGTCTTCATATTTAAAATGGGTGTTAAATTCTACTGCAGTAGGATAAGAAGTGTATCTAGGTCCTGCTTTGGAGTATTTAACAAAATTTTTATAATCTCTCATTTTTTACCTTTTTGCATCATTTCTTTCATGTTTATAAATAAGTTAGGATGTTTTGTATGAATATTGCTGATTAATTGATCTAAATCAATATTAACTTCTTTTATACCTTTGGAAACTTGATGTTTAATCTCATCCATTGCGACTGTCCATACATCATTAAAGTCAATAGGAATTTGTTGATAGATAGCCTTTTCTAGTTTAAGTTCAAAATTATCCTTTTGTATCTTTTTGGCACTTTGTAAAAACTCAATCAGAGTTTTTACAGAAAACATAGTTTTAACTTCATCATTTTCATCTACTATAAACCATGGTTCGGGTGCTAAATTATGGCCATTTTTTAGACTTAACTTTTTTTCTTTATCGTTAATGTGGGTTAGATGAAATATAGTTTGATTGTGTTTTTCTATGCCCAAATGATTAGATAATTCATTGATTACATCTTGAGAGCTTTTTTTGCTTAGACTATTCAATCTCACTCCTTATTTGTTAATAATTTTGCAATTTCTTTTGCATGATAAGTTATGATAAGCTTAGCTCCAGCTCTTTTAAAAGCAAGCATAGTTTCAAGTACTATTTTTTCATAGTCAATCACACCTGCTTTTTGACCTGCTTTTAACAAAGCATATTCCCCGCTTACATTATACACACAAAGTGGAAGTTTAGAATGATTTGCTATATCTTTTACTACATCTAAATACGCAAGTGCTGGTTTTACCATTAAGATGTCAGCGCCTTGTTTTTCATCTTCTAAGCTCTCACATAAGGCTTCTTTACCATTGGCAAAATCCATTTGATAGGTTTTTCTATCTCCATAACTTGGTGCAGAATCAGCCACATCTCTAAAAGGCCCATAATAGGCTGAAGCAAATTTAGTAGAATAAGCCATAATAGGTAAATTTTCAAAACCATTTTCATCTAAAGTTTTTCTTAAAGTTTCAATAATACCATCCATCATGCCGCTTGGTGCTATCATATCTGCACCGTTTTTAGCATGAATTAGAGCTTGTTTGGCTGAAATTTCTAAAGTTAAATCATTATCTACGCTTTTACTTTTTGGATCAATAATACCACAATGCCCATGATCAGTATACTCACAAAAACAAAGATCGGTAATTACCACCAAATCAGGAAATTTTGCTTTAATAGCTCTTAGACTTGTAGCAATCAAGCCATCATCGCTTAATGCATCACTTCCACAACTATCTTTTTTGGAACTTTCTAACACGCCAAACAAAATAATCGCTTTAATACCAAGATTAATTAACTCCTCACATTCTTTTAAAATTTCATCTAAGCTCATTTGAAACACACCTGGCATAGATGTGATTTCATTTTTAATATTAGCACCATTGATAATAAAAAGTGGATAGATTAAATCATCTAAATTTAAGGTATTTTCTTTTACTAAGCTTCTAATATTCTCATTAAGTCTTAATCTTCTAAAGCGTTTAAACATAAATTTCCTTTTTGTTTGTTAAAATTGTTTAAATTCTAGCATATTTTTTATAAAAAAGGTAAAGTAAAATAATGACTATTCAAATTTCTGAAATAGCAAAACTCCCTACTCGTTTTGGGGAATTTAATATACAAAGTTTTAAAGAAAATGATAAAGAACATCTTTGTATTTTTAAAGGAAAATTGGAAAAAGAAGTTAATATTAGAATCCATTCAGAATGTTTAACAGGGGATGTTTTGGGAAGTTTAAAGTGTGATTGTGGAGAACAGCTTGATTTTTCTTTAAAATACATTCAAGAGCATGGTGGTATGGTGATTTATCTAAGGCAAGAAGGAAGAGGTATAGGACTTTTTAATAAAATTAATGCTTATGCTTTGCAAGATAAGGGTTTTAATACCATAGAAGCAAATCATCAATTAGGTTTTAAGGCAGATGAGCGTAGTTATGAAATAGTAGAATTTATACTTAAGCATTATAAGATTTCTAAAATTAACCTTTTAACTAATAATCCTGAAAAACTAAATTCATTAAAAGAAAAAATTAATTTAAGAGTGCCTATTTTAATAAAAGCAAATCGTTTTAATAAAGATTACTTAGAAATTAAATATACACAAATGGGACATCTAAATTGAAAAAATACGAAGAGCAATTAAATTTTTTAAAAGATTTTGCAAATAAAGATGATTTTTTTAAAAAAATCACGCTCTATAAAGAGTTGTTAGAAAAATTTAATGCTGTGCATAATTTAACTCATTTTGAAAATATAGATGAAAATATTATTGATAGTGTTAAAATTTTAGATTTTTATGATTTGAGTAATAAAAAAAAGATCATTGATATTGGAAGCGGGGCTGGTTTTCCTGCATTATTTTTAGCTTGTATTTTGCAAAATAATGAATTTTTTCTTTTTGAGCCTAGCGCTAAAAAGGCTTCATTTTTAAGGGTGGTTAAAACTGAACTTAATTTGATAAATGTAAATATCATAAAAGAAAAATTACAAAACTATCCACCTTTTAAAGTAGATTTAATTACTTCAAGAGCTTTGATGGATGTAAAACCTTTGGTAGAAATTTCAAATGGTTTTTATGATAAAAATACTTTATTTTTGCTTTATAAAGGAAGTGAAGTTTATGATGAATTGCAAGAATTGAAAGATTATCAAATTTTTAATCAAGGCTTTAGGAATTATTGTCTTTTAAAGATAAAGGAAAAATTATGTTAATTTTTGGACATCCTTTGATAAATATGCAAAAATTTAGTTATTATGAAAATATTTTTATCAAAACAAATGTAAATTGTTTTAACTATAATGAACAAAATATAAAAAGTGCAAAAGAGGAAAAAATAGATTTTGCTATATATGCCAAGAATGAGGAAGAAATTTTACTTTCTAATGCACTAGGAGCAAAATATATTTTAATAGAAGATGAGAGATTAGCAAAAATTGCCTCAAAAATGGCTGAGTTTTATATGTTTGACTCTAAAATTTTATTTTTACTTGATGTTTTAGATAATAATTTAAAAAAAGCTTATGAGTTAAGCGTTGATGGAGTTTGTTTAAAATCTTATATCACTCAAACTAAACCCATTAAGGGTTTAGTTTAATTATTTAAAACTTC